>DZCT01000772.1 GCA_022736535.1 Desulfatirhabdium butyrativorans
GCGTATTGTTGGAAGGCGCCAAATCCGCAGACCCGCCGACAAGATAGGGAAATTTTTCAGCCAGCGCGTTCAGAATTTTGCCGGAAGCTGCCCGCGTGGCAACAGAACCTTCTGTATGAGAAAAATTCGGCAGATTTTTTTCCCAGCCTTCATTCAAGACGCCTTCAAGGGCATTTGAAAACTGTTCCGCAAGCTCCGGGAATTTCTTTTTATAAGTTTCAAATTTTTCCTGCCAGAATATTTCTGCTTTTTTGCCGTTTTCAATACATGCTCTGCAAGCTGAAACCGCTTCTTCCGGGATGAGAAAACATTCCTGTTCCGGACATCCCAGATTTTTTTTGGTCAGACGGACTTCTTCCTCGCCCAGGGGCGCGCCGTGTGCGTCTGCGGAATCCTGTTTGTTGGGGCTTCCGTAAGCGATATGCGTCCGCACGATAATGACGGAGGGTTTTTCTGTCTGAGATTTCGCAGCTTCAAGGGCATTGTGAATCGCTTCCGTGTCATTTCCGTCTGCCACAGACTGCACATGCCAGTGATATGCCCCGAAGCGGGCGGCGACATCTTCCGTGAAAGCAATGTCTGTGCTGCCTTCTATGGAAATTTTATTGTTGTCGTAAATACAGATCAGCTTTCCAAGCCCCAGATGACCCGCAAGCGATGCGGCTTCGGAAGTGACACCTTCCATCAGATCGCCGTCGCCGCAGAACACATAAGTGTAATGATCCACGATCTCATGTTCCGGGCGATTATAGCACGCGGCAAGATGACGTTCCGCCATTGCCATGCCCACGGCGTTTGCAAAGCCCTGTCCCAGCGGTCCGGTGGTGGTTTCCACGCCGGGTGTGTGTCTGTATTCGGGATGTCCCGGGGTTTTGCTTTCCAACTGCCGGAAATCTTTGATGTCATCGAGACTCACATCATAGCCGGTCAGATGCAGCAGACTGTAAAGCAGCATGGACGCGTGACCGCCTGAAAGCACAAAGCGGTCCCTGTCAAACCATTCGGGATTTTCCGGATGATGTTTCAGAAA
>DZCT01000414.1 GCA_022736535.1 Desulfatirhabdium butyrativorans
CTACACTGCGGACGGCGGTTATTACCGTGTCAAATATGCCACAACGTCCGGCGGAACTTACACCGATGCGGGAACAACCGCAAATAAATCTGCAACAAATTATAATGTAACGGGTTTGATGCCCGGAACCGCCTATTATTTTGTTGTGGAAACCTATACACCGGCTCATGCCAGCAACACCAATGCCCTGACCAGTGCGCTGAGTTCTGAAGTTTCCGCAGCAACATTGACCTGGGAACCCACAAGTCAGGCATCAAACGTGACTTTTACCGCCGTTACCGGCACATCCATGACCGTGAACTGGGGACGGGGCAGCGGAGCAAACTGCATTGTGGTGATGAAATCCGGATCAGCACTGGATTCCGACCCGGTTGATTTGACAACCTACACGGCAAATGCGGCATTCGGCAGCGGAACGCAGATCGGAACAGGAATTTACGTGGTTCACAGCGGAACCGCCAATTCTGTAACCGTAACCGGACTGAGCGCAGGCACAACCTATTATGTGGCTGTTTATGAATACAACGGAACAGGCGGAACGGAAAATTATCGGATCACATCCCCGGCAACCGGGAACAGGACAACCCTGGACTGGGAACCGACCGGTCAGGCATTAAACGTAACTTTCGACGCCGTAACCGGCACATCCATGACCGTGAACTGGGGACGGGGCAGCGGATCAAACTGCATTGTCGTGATGAAAGCCGGCAGCAATGTTGATTCAAATCCGGTTGACGGAACAACTTACACGGCAAATGCGGCATTCGGCAGCGGAACGCAGATCGGAACAGGAATTTACGTGGTTCACAGCGGAACCGCCAATTCTGTAACCGTAACCGGACTGAGCGCAGGCACAACCTATTATGTGGCTGTTTATGAATACAACGGAACAGGCGGAACGGAAAATTATCTTGCGCCGGGGGCTGCGGGTTCGGCTGTATCCAAAAGCATTCCGGTGATAAGCCAGGGGACGTCTGTATCTGCTGTCATGTCTGAAGACGGCTCTCCCACAGCCTGGGTTGCGCCGGCAATTACGGCGACAGACGGAGACGGCGACACATTGACGTGGACGCTTAACACCGCAACATCTCACGGCACAGCAGCGGTTTCAGGCACAGGCGCATCGCCGACAGTTGCTTACAGTCCAACTGCCGATTATTCCGGTTCTGACAGTTTTGTTGTTCAAGTTCAGGATATTGATGGAACGGATACAATAACTGTAAATGTAACAGTCAATCCGGTAAATGACACGCCGACAGCATCGGGCATTGCCAATGTAACCGTAAATGAAGATTCTGCAAATACGGTTATTAACCTGCTGACTTCATTCAATGATACAGAAGATGGAGCGGCAGGACTTGTTTATTCTGTTCAGATAAATACCAATTCCTCATTGGTAACGACAGGCATTTCAGGAGGCAGTCTGACGCTTGCTTATACTGCCGATGCAAACGGTTCCGCAAATATCACAATCAGGGGAACGGACGCCGGGGGGCTTTTTGCAGAAACGGCTTTTACTGTTACGGTGAATGCCGTCAATGACAATCCGACAGCATCAGGCATTGCCAATTTAACGGTAAATGAGGGTTCTGCAAATACAGTGATGAATCTGCTGACTTCATTCAATGATACAGAAGACGGCGCAGCCGGGCTTGTTTATACAGTTCAGTCAAATTCAAATCCGTCTCTTGTAAATGCAGGTATTTCAGGCAGCAATCTGACGCTTGCTTATACTGCAAATGCCGGCGGAACCGCAAATATCAAAGTCAAAGCAACAGACACCGGCGGGCTTTTTGCAGAAACAGGTTTCACGGTTACGGTAAATGCAGGCAGTGACAATCCGACCACAACAGGAATCTCCAATGTTGCGGTAAATGAAGATTCTGCAAATACAGTGATGAATCTGCTGACTTCTTTCAATGATACAAAAGACGGCGCAGCCGGGCTTGTTTATACAGTTCAGTCAAATTCAAATCCGTCTCTTGTAAATGCAAGCATTTCAGGCGGTAATCTGACGCTTGCTTATACTGCCGATGCAAACGGTTCCGCAAATATCACAATCAGAGGAACGGACGCCGGGGGGCTTTTTGCAGAAACGGCTTTTACTGTTACGGTAAATGCCGTCAATGACAATCCGACAGCATCGGGCATTTCAAATGTAACTGTAAATGAAGATTCTGCAAATACAGTGATGAATCTGCTGACTTCATTCAATGATACAGAAGACGGCGCAGCCGGGCTTGTTTATACAGTTCAGTCAAATTCAAATCCGTCTCTTGTAAATGCAGGTATTTCAGGCAGCAATCTGACGCTTGCTTATACTGCAAATGCAAACGGTTCTGCAAATATCACCGTAAGAGCAACAGACAGCGGCGGGCTTCGGGTTGAAACAGGTTTCATCGTAACAGTAACTGCGGTCAATGATGCGCCTGTGATTACCGGACAGAAGCCTTTAAACACAGATGAGAATACCGCGCTGACAGTCAGTTTGGACAATTTGCTTGTAAGCGATCCTGACAATGCTTATCCGGAGGGATTTTCGCTGACAGTTCAAAGCGGTTCAAATTACACGGTTTCCGGAAATACGATCATGCCGGATGCAAACTATAACGGCAAACTGACGGTTCCGGTCTCTGTCAGCGACGGTTCCGCAGTCAGCAATGTTTTCAATCTCAGTGTTGCTGTGGGCATCTTTGACGACCCGCCGACAGCGGCAAATCCGATCCCGGACATGAGCGTTGACGAGGACTCGGCGGACACGCTCATTGACCTGAGCGCCGTATTTTCGGATATTGACAGCGATGTGTCGGCGATGGTGAAAACGCTTGTTTCAAACAGCAATTCCGCGCTGCTGTCCGCGGCCCTGAGCGGAAACACGCTGACGCTGAATTATCTGCCGGATCAGAACGGCGCGGCGGAAATAACCGTGCGGGGGACAGTTGACGGCAAATCTGCGGAAGACAGCTTTACGGTCACGGTCCATCCGGTTGACGATCCGCCGGTTCCCGGGGTTATTCCCGCGGTAACAGGTTCAGCCGGCGATCCGCCCCGCATTCTGAATCTGGGCGAGTTTTTCACAGACATTGACAATGATATTGCGGCAATGACCTTTTCGGCAGCAAGCGGCAATGTCCCGCTCGTCGGCGCGTCCGTGTCGGGAAATATCCTGACGCTGACATTTCCGGCGGACAGCATCGGAGAAACGCTGATAAAGGTCACGGCATATTCCGGCGGAAAATCGGTGTCTTATGAATTTCCGGTCACGGTGAACCCGAAAGGTTATGCAGTTTCAGGAAAAGTGACGTATTTCAGCAACGGACTGGCGGTTCCCGGCATGAGAATGATCCTTGAGGGCGTCAATTTCTTCACAGGAAAAACAGAGAGATATACTGCGGAAACCTCGGCGGACGGCACTTATGTTTTCCCGGACGCGGTGCGGGGCGAGTATTCCCTCGGGCCTTCAAAACACGAGCCGCCGAATCCTGAAAATCTCTCAGCCGAAGACGCGCGCAACATTGCGCTGGCGGTTCTGGATGAAACGCCGCTTTCCGGCATCCGGCGCAGCGTGACGGATGTGAACGGCAACGGGAGAATCACAGGGCTTGACGCCTCGAATCTGGCAAGATTCGCCGTGCGTCTGCTTGCGGACATGAGCGACACGGGCGAGCCGGCGCCTAAGTGGCAGACGGAGCCGGAATCGCTCGCTCTTTTGCTGAATGCGGATACCGCAGACCTGAACTTTGTCGTGGGACTTACCGGCGATGTTTCGGGAAATTACATCCCCGGAACTGCAAAGAAAACAGTCCGTTATGACGATTCGGAAGCCGCAGAAATAAAGGCAAAAGCCGGAGACATGCTTTCTCTGCCGCTTGTTCTCACGCAGGAAACGGATGTTCAAAGTCTTGATATCCGCATCGAATATGATCCCGACATGCTGGTTTTTTCGGATTTGAGCAGGGAAGGCGGCATTCTTGAAGATGAATCTTATCAGTTTGTTGCAAATACAGACGAGCCGGGGGTGATCCGCATTGCGGTCTATTCCGCTTCCGAGGTCATCAGAACTCAGGGAACGCTTGTCGTTGCAAATTTCGCTGTCAGAGGCGCAAAACCGTCTTCAATGCTGAGATTAGCGAGATTTGACTGCAATGAAATTTCGGTGTCGGTTCCGTCCGATGATTTGCTAAAATTTCATTTTAGCACTCCGGAGTGCCAAAATGAAATTTTGGCTTCTATGTCAGACTCTCAGTCTGACACTCCGGAGTCTGAAATCTTCGGCGGAATTTATTTCAACAGCACGGTGTTCCGTGAGGCTTCGGTTCAAATCGAAGGCTATTATGACGTGAATCTCCACGACCTTGACGGCGACGGACGAATCGGCTTGGAAGATGCTGTCCGCGCCTTGCAGCAGGGCGACCTCGGAGGCGCAGTCCGTGCTTTGCAGTGCGTGACGGGGATGTAGTCATTCTATTCATTCCGGAGTGCTGAAATGAGCG
>DZCT01000415.1 GCA_022736535.1 Desulfatirhabdium butyrativorans
CTGGATTTTCAGAATATGTTCCTGCTGACCGAAGAGGCTGTTACAAAAGTTGAGGAAGAAAAAGCCCCCGGAGAATCTGTAAGCCCTTTAGATCAGCCTAAAAAGCATCTGGCTGAAAAAGAGACCGTGAGGCAGACCCGGGAAGCGCATTACACAGACGCTGCAAATCTGCTCTTCACGCACCGTTTCGGAGAAGCGGATCTGCTGAACGTGAAGTATGCCTACAGTATTCTTGAAAATGACGACCCTGATGTGGAAGACAAAAAAACGCATAATCCTTCGGCTGATGTGACGTATTGGGTCATTCCCGAAAAAATGAATGTCAAAACCGGCATGTCTTTTACCCGAAACGAATATTCAGGCACATCGGAGAGTTCGCCTTACTGGGAGGAAATCACCAATCCCTCTGTCGGCATGGGCTGGTGGTTCAAGCCCCGTGAGTTCGGCATTGAGGCATCGTATTCCTATACAGAAGGCACATATTTAGACCGGTCTGTCGGTTTAAACAAATGGTATAAAAGCGGAAAGCCCTCTGTTTCCGTGTTTTACAACTCTCTCCCATATCATGTGAATATGGAGGCAAATCTCACCCTTACAGAGGCTGAATATTTTGATGCGGCAGACGATTTTGAAAACTGGTACGGCAAGATAAAGCTGAGTAAAAAATTGACGGATAAATTTGAAGTTTTTGTCCAGTATGCCCATACAGTCATGGATTTCAAAGGAGAGGGAGAAGATTATTCGGTTTATGATCCTTCAGCCGGTATCAGTTATATGCTTGCCGAAGATTTGCCCCTCAGCTTTTCGCTGGGATACTTTTACCGGGAAAGAGAGATCAGCAGCAACGAGGCTGCGCTTTCGGTGAACGGCAATATCGGAAAAACATGGTCTTTCAGCAGATACGGGTCTGTGAATTTCAGCACCGCCAGCGGCTATGATGAAGATTTTTTCGGAGCGGAACGGCTCGGATTCGGGGTCTGGTATGATGCAAAATCTACCGCAAAATACGCCTTTTCAAAATATCTCAGCAGCGATATTTTCGGCACTTACAGAAGAGACAAATATGTTGATCTTGAGACCACCCGGGATGATGAAACCAAAGAATTGGGTTCGGGCATCACCTTTCAGAAAGAATGGTGGCTGATACGGTTTGACTATACTTATCGAACGCTTGATTCCACATTGAGCGAAAACAGTTATGAGGAAAACCGGATCCGTTTTCAGATCATGCTGACGCCGCCGCGTCCGATTCGTTTGAATGAGTAGGGGTGCCGCTGCCGGCTCGCCCTGACAGGAAGCAATGAAAAAAATGTCTCTTAAACACACACTGACAGCATCGGCAATCATGCTTCTGACCCTGTTATTTTATCACTACGGCGTCAAAGCTGCGGAAGAAATTCACCCCAACAAAGCCCTGTCCGGCTTTCCCAGGCAAATCGGAGAATGGACGGGAACAGAAAAGTTTTTTGACAAAAATATTTACGATATTTTGAAAGTGAGTGATTCATTTCTGGCGGATTATTATAATCCCGACGGTTATCCGATTTATCTTTATATCGGTTTTTATCAAAGCCAGCGTGAAGGAGAACTGATTCATTCTCCCAAAAATTGTATGCCCGGTGCCGGATGGAATATTGAGCAGTCATATCTTGAGGAATTGGAAACGCCTCAGACCGGCAAAGTAAAAGTCATCAAGCTTATTTTGCAGAGAGGAGCGAATAAACAGGTCATGCTTTACTGGTTTCACTCACAGGGCAGAATTATCTCATCCGAATATATGCAGAAAATTTACCTGGTCTGGGATTCAGTCACCCGCCGCAGAACAGACAGTGCTTTTTTGCGCCTGATCACGCCGGTGATAAAAAGTGAGGATGAAACAGCAGCCGTAAATCGCCTGAAGGATTTTGCGGAAGATATCATGCCCTTATTGTTTGAATATATTCCGTCATAAAGCAGACAGACTAAGTTTCTTGAAGAAACTTAGTTTGTACTGTGTTCAGAACAAGTGAAAGTGAAACAGGAAAATATATATAACCCATGCAGAAAATTCTATCTTCAACATATTCGCAGGTTATCATGCTGACCGTGTCCTTTTTTGCGCTTTTCAATCATACGATTTTAAAGCTCGTAGCGGACTGGTCAACAGACGAAAATTACTCACACGGATTTCTCATCCCCTTTATCACCGGCTATCTGATATGGCAGAAAAAGGAAAAACTGGCGACTTATGATTGCCGTCCCTCAGCATGGGGGCTGGCGGTCATTATCACCGGAATGCTCCTGCACATTGCGGGAAATCTCGGAGCGGAACTTTTTACCATGCGGATTGCCGTTATCGTTACTGTGCTGGGTATTTCGCTCTATATTTTCGGAAAAGAAATCACTCGTGAAACACTGATTCCTATCGCGTATCTGCTGTTTATGGTCCCGATTCCCGCGATTATCTGGAACAAGCTGGCGTTTCCGCTCCAGCTTTTTGCAGCAGATTTGACAGCTTATGTCATACAGATTATCGGCATTCCGGTTTTGCAGGAAGGCAATATTCTGCATCTGGCAAAAACTTCGCTTGAAGTGGTGGACGCGTGTTCAGGACTGCGCTCTCTGACATCCCTGCTGGCGTTGAGCGCGGCTTTTGCCTTTATTATCTCGCTGGGACAGTTCGGCAAATGGCTGCTTTTTCTTTCTGCGATTCCCATTGCGGTGTTTGTGAACATTCTTCGCCTCACTTTAACAGCGATTATGGCGCACTATATCGGCGCAGAAGCGGCACAGGGTTTTCTCCATGAGATGTCCGGAATGATGACTTTTGTGATCGCTTTTGTGCTGCTGTTTCTGCTTTCGGTGATGCTGATAAAAATCGAGGCGAAATTCCATGCAGGGAAAAACGCTTCATAAGTATTTGTCATTTCAAACAGTATTTGTCACTCTGAGCGAAGCGAAGAGTCTCTTTTCTTTGCGCTCTTGGCATCCTTTGCGAGAAATAAACAAAAGGTTTCTCGCAAAGACCGCAAAGTCCGCTAAGAGATTCTTCACTTCGCTCAGAATGACAAATGGCTTGATCAGAATGACATCGGGAAATTGAGTTGACAAAGTAAAAGCAATTTAACAAAAAAAATTTAACAGAGGTTTTGCATTGTTATGATTGAACTTCCATTGATAGGATTAGGCGCGGCGGTATTGCTGGTATCGGCTGTCATTCTTTATCGTATTCTGCGCCGGAGAGACCCGCTGCCGGAGCCGGATCCGACCTGCATCTGGCATGTGACGGTCAAAAAGATAGACCGGATTTACGACGGCGACACTTTTTTTGCTCATGTCAGAGGCCATAATCCCATAGACAAAAAGCCCACCGGCATCCGTATCCGGGGCATTGACACGCCGGAAATGAAAGACAGCCGCCCCGCAGTCAAAAAGAAAGCGGAAAAAGCAAAAGCACTTGTCGAGGCGGAAATCCGAAAAGCAAGAAAGATACATCTTTATAATGTCAGCACAGCCGACAAATACGGCAGAATGCTGGCGACGGTGTTTTGCGACAGAAAAGACCTTGCCAAAATGCTGTTGGAACAAAAACTGGCAAAACCTTATGACGGCGGCACAAAAACCAAGTGGTAGAGGAGTAAAAACAGACATGAGACCTTATATTTTTTTTATTTTGCTGAGTTCCATTGTGATCTCACCCGGATGCGCCTGGGTGTCGGAGAAGATCGGAGCAACACATCTCATTGAAAAAGATAAAATTTATGAAGTTGTTTTTGAAGACAGACCGGAAATTGTGAAAAAAGAAATCTATGCCCGGGGTGCAGAAATCGGAAACATCATCTCGGAAATGCCGATTCCTGAAAATGCCAATGTTATCAAAATTGCCGTTCAGAGCAAACACCGTCATTTAATGAAAAGCAATACGGTATTTTATCTGTCTTACGGCAGAATAGACTATGAGGCATTGGAGGAGAGCGGAAGTCCTTTGGCGGAAGGAGCAAAAATACTCGGTTTTGACGGAATCGCCTCGCTGTATCTGTTCAAAACAGAAACTAAAGCTGAAAATCTTTCCGATGCCGCGATTCGCAAGGCGCAGGAATTGTATGACGGACATTAGAAAATTGGATTTTCCTCTGTCAAAAGCAGAATATCTGATTAATTTTACAACTGAATTTGGGAAAGGCGGTGATAAAAAAATATTTTGGCGTAATGTAATGGGGTTCAGCTCGTCAGAAGAACTTCGGGCTGAATTTTTGGATAAAGTGTCGCCTGAATTCTTACATTATCAGAAACAAAATAATTTCGGTCAGATATATTATGCTGTCATAATGATGGCGAGTCTGTCCGGTGTGATATGGAAAATCCGCTCAGTCTGGATAGTTCCTTTCGGCGGGGATACTGCCAGATTCATAACAGCTTTTCCTGAGAAAAGAGGCTGAAAGATGCTCCGATTATATGATTCTGTCATATTGAATGAACCTTTG
>DZCT01000026.1 GCA_022736535.1 Desulfatirhabdium butyrativorans
GTATTTTCCCTTTGATGATCGCGAGGAATTGAGAAAATTGTCCGTAGAGACGCACGGCCGTGCGTCTCTACGACGCTCCTATGACCATGAAAAAACATAAGATAAAAGCAGGTTGTCGGTTTTTGATTTTCTCAGGAATTGTGATGCTCTCTTCAGTCTGCTGCATGGCGGCTCAGTCGGAGATCATTGTCGGTGTCGCCACTTCTCTGAACGCGCCCGAAGGCAGGGAAAGTTACAATGCTGTCCGGCTCGCGGCAGATGAAATCAATGCCGAAGGCGGCGTGAATGTCAGCGGTAAAATGATGCCGGTCAGAATCGAATCCGTCAATCTCCGAGGCGATTTTTCGGACGGTTCTGTGTCGGACGCGCTGGCGGATCTGGAAAAGATCATTCTTGAGAAAAAAGTCCATGCCGTCGTGGTGGGACCTTTCCGCTCCGAAGTTTTTCTCAGCAGCATGGAGATGATCGCCGAATACAGAGTGCCGATGCTGGAAACCATTGCCATGTCTCCCACGCCCGAAGCCAAAATTATGAAAGATGACCGATATAAATACATTTTCCGGCTCTGTCTCAACTCCAAATATCTCGTGGAATATCTCATCAACACCATGAAATTTATGAACAGAAAGTTCGGGTTCGATAAAGTCTATATAATGAATCAGGATGCGGCATGGGCCCGCAGCACTGTTTCACTGATGATCAAACTGTTTTTTGCCAAAGCCGGCTGGAAAATCCTCGGTATGGACAATTATCCCCGTGAGACTTCCGACTTCACCGCGGGACCCGGAAAAGCGGCTGAAAAAGGTGCGGAAGTTCTGCTGACCGTCTTTGACACGCCCGAAAGCGTCATGCTGGTCAGACATTGGGACACAAGACAGATACCTGCGCTTTTATGCGGCTATCTTCCGATGATGGGTTCTCCCCGGGCATGGCAGATGTTTGAGGGTAAAATTGCCGGCGCGCTGAATGTCATTTTTGAAATCGGCAATGTGCCTTCGGAAAAATATCCCCCTGCTACGGTTTTTTATGAAGCTTATAAGCGAAAATACGGCAGGGAAATTGAGGTCGGACACGGCGCCGCGCCCGCTTATGAATCGCTTTACGTGCTGGCAGATGCCATTGAGCGGGCCGGTTCTTTAAAACCTGACAGCATCGTGACGGCTCTGGAAAAAACAGACAGGATGGGAGCAATGGGACGTATCCGTTTTCACAAAGGACATCAGGCGATTTTCGGCAAAGACCCGGCTCAGGAAGCGCTGGCATGTGTGATTCAGTGGACCGCGGACGGAAAACGGAAAATTGTCTATCCGCCGTCTGTTGCCGAGGGAGAAATCGAGCTGCCGGTGGGAAGCGGGAAGTAGGGTGGACAAAGCGCAGCGTGTCCACCTTTTGATCTGTGTTCCGGAGTGCGAAAATAAGCGAAGCGTTTTTCGCATAACCTCCATTTCCGGATGGCTTTTTCGGGATAGGGAATGTTACCTTCCGTAACACAGGCTGTGAATTGTCAATTATTCCTTAGCATTGTCAATGAACAGGCAGGTGTCACCTTATGAAACATAAGATTTAATATATTTAAATAAAAGAATATATATCAATCTCTCGCTGCTTTCCGCTCTTATTTATTCTGCATAAGCTGTTTCAATATGAAACACTCCTGCAAATTCTGCTTTTATCGTCTTTCCTGTTTAAAAATAATATAATTTAAACAGCTTAATTTCTTTTTATTGACGCTGGCATATATTTTGCTAAGTCTTCTGAATAAATATAATGAGTTCAAATTTATCAGGGATGTGCATCTGTGAAAAAAATAAACTGCCTTTTATTCTTCAATCTGATCTTTTTCCTGTGTGTGATGGGAACTGCGCCGCGTACTCAGGGAGCAGAAATAAGAATATCCTATTTCAACAGCGTTCCGCATGTTTTTTCAGATAAAAATACCGGACAATTAAGCGGAGCGGTATATGATCTGATTGAAAAATATGCCTGAGGTAAAGTGAATTTTAATAGCGAATAAACGCGGAGGAGAAATAATGTACTATGACCCTGAGAAAAACGACCACGGTCTGAACTTTAACCCTTTTAAATCCTGCATGGTGCCGCGTCCCATCGGGTGGATATCCACGGTCAGTCCCGAAGGCATACACAATCTGGCGCCTTACAGCCAGTTTCAGAACCTGACCTTTGATCCGCCGTTAGTCATGTTTGCCGCAAATCAGAATACTCGCGGACGGCGGAAAGACACCGTGAACAATATCGAGCAGACCGGCGAATTTGTTTATAATATGGCGACATACAATTTACGGGAAGCCGTCAACTGGTCTGCCGCGGAAGTGCCGCCGGAAGTGGATGAATTTGATCTGGCAGGCGTGACCAAAGCCGCTTCGGTCCGGGTAAAGCCCTGCCGGGTGGCGGAATCGCCGATTCAGTTCGAGTGTTCCTACCTTCAGACCCTTCGCCTGCCGGGCAAGGGAACTATGGGAACGGTGGATGTCGTTATCGGCAAAGTGGTTCTGGTGCATATCAAAGACGAATTTATCACGCCGGAGGGACGCATAGACATTCTGCGGATCCGCCCTTTAGCCCGTCTCGGCTATCACGACTACACAACAGTTGACTCCGTATTTGAAATGATCATACCGGGCGGAAATGAGGCATTGCTCAACGGGCTTGAGGGAAAAGGGGTAAGAGGTAAGAGGTAAGGGGTGAGGGGTTGCCTCTCACCTCGTACCTCTTACCCCGCACCTCTCCATCAGCCAAAGGGATTTTTTACAATGAATATCGCCGACATTCTTACAAAAACAGCTCGCTTTTTTCCAAACGCCGTTGCGGTTGCAGAAGGGGAGCGGAATATTACTTATAAGCAGTTTGATGAGGAATCGAGCCGCATCGCTTCATCGCTGACACAGGCGGGCATCGGTCCCGGGGACCATGTCGCCCTCTGCGCGCCCAATTCCTACGCATGGTTAGTTTTCTATTTCGGCGTCATCAAAGCCGGCGCGGTTGCCGTCACCGTTGCCAGTCTGCTGAAAAAACAGGAACTCCAAGCGATTATCGCGGACTGTCAGCCCGAAATCATCTTCACTTGGGATGGAAAATTGCAGGAATTTGAAGGCATTCGGAACACGGATTACCTCAAATTCATTGTCTCCGAGAGTGAGGAAAATACATTTGAAAGCCTGCTTGCCAAGGGAAATCCGAATTTCAAAACCATTGACCGGGATCGCAAAGACACCGCGGCAGTGCTTTATACCGGCGGCACGACCGGCAGATCCAAAGGCGTGCTGCTGAGTCATGAAAATCTTCAGACTTCCGTGCATAATGTGGCGTTCAACGAGCGTTCCGTGTCCTCAGACCGTTCCCTCTGTTTTCTGCCGCTGAATCATGTCTTTGCTCAGGTTCACATCATGGGATCAACGGTTTACAGCGGCGGCACGCTCATCATTCAGCCTGCTTTTGATATGGAAAAACTGCTTTATGCGGTTCAGCGTCAGGGCGCGACAAAGGTTTACAGCGTGCCGACGGTTTATATCCGCCTGCTTGCGCTCAATGATCTGGAGCAGAGATTTGCTTCGGTGCGCTACTGCATGTCTGCTGCCGCAACGATGGCTGCGGAAGTGGTGAAAGCGTGGAAAAGCCGCACGGGTTTAGATATTCACGAGGCTTACGGCATGACGGAAAGCGCGGCCATGGTGACTTTCAACCATTACTACCGTCATGTCGTGGGGTCTGTGGGAACACCCCCGAATCTCGTGGAAGTTCAAATCAGGGATACTGACGGAAACATTCTGCCGAGCGGAAAAGAAGGCGAAATCTGCATCTGCGGACCCAATATGATGAAAGGCTATCTCGGAAAACCCGAAGAAACTGCCGAGTCTTTCTGGGGATCATGGTTTCGTTCAGGAGACATCGGACTGCTCGATGATGAGGGCTATCTCTACATCGTGGATCGCCTCAAAGACCTGATTATTACCGGCGGCGAAAATGTCTATCCCAGAGAAATCGAAGAACTTCTGTATGCTCGCGGAGAGGTTCAGGAATGCGCGGTGGTGGGCTTGTCCGACAAAGAATACGAAGAACGGGTGGTGGCGGTGATTGTGCCGAAAGAAAACCGGCATGTTGATCCGCAGGCGATCAAGGCATTTCTCAAAGAGCAGTTAGCGCCGTATAAAGTTCCCAAAGCCTATATCGAATTGAAAGAAATGCCCAAGACCAATACGGGGAAAATACTCAAGCGGGACATTAAAAAGCTTCTGAGTGAAACAGGTAGTAAGTAACAGGTAACAGGTAACAGGTGCTTACCCTATGCAGCCCCTATGCAGCCCCTGTGCTTACCCTATGCGAACGGTTAAATACAGGGCAACCACGGGGGGTTGCCCCTACATATAGATTTTTTATTTGTTTAAATGAGTTATTTGTTTAAATGAAAGGAGCATCATCATGAATATTGCAAAAAATTTGGAACGGGCGCGGCTGTTTTTTCCTGATAAAAAAGCATTGATATTTGAAGGCAAATCTTACACCTACCGCCAGCTTGACGAGGATGTGAACCGCCTTGCCAACGGGCTGAAATCTTTGGGAGTGGAAAAAGGCGACCGCGTCGCGCTCTTTCTGCCCAACATTCCCGGTTTTGTGATCGGCTATTTTGCGATTCAGAAATTAGGCGCAATAGCGGTTTCCGTCAACGCCATGCTCAAGCGCGAGGAAGTCAAATATATTGTCAATGATTCCGGCGCAAAAGTGCTTTTTGTAAATGCCTCGCAGCGGGAAGATGTTCCCAGCGCAGAACTGCCCGCGCTCAGGCATGTCATCATTGTCGAGGGCGAGGCGTCCGGCAGCGATCTGGCAATCGGTCCTTTTATGGCAAAAGGCGACACGCGCTGCCCGGTTGTTGACACAGACAAAGATGATCCTGCGGTCATTCTTTACACATCGGGAACTACGGGTTTTCCCAAAGGCGCGGTGCTGACGCAGTTGAATATCGGCTCCAATTCAAATTCCTCCTCGCATCATTCCGGCATGGGACAGGAAGACCGGATTCATCTGTTCCTGCCGCTGTTCCACTGCTTCGGACAGAATTACATTCTCAACGGCGCTTTCAGCAAATGCGCCACGATTGTCCTGCATCGCCGTTTTGAGGCAGACCCGATAGTGGAAGCCATTCACCGCGACAAAGTGACGATGTTCTTCGGCGTGCCGACAGTGTTCACCTATCTGCTCAACATGGACACCTCGAAATACGACCTGTCAAACCTGCGCTACTGCTTTACGGCTGCCGCGAACATGCCCAAAGAAATCGCGCTTAAATGGAAGGAAAAATTCGGTCTGACGATTCATGAAGGCTACGGTCTGACGGAATCTTCGCCTTTTTCCAGCTACAATCATGATTTCCGTCATAAATTCGGCAGCATCGGTACGCCGGTTGACAATATTGAGATGAAAATTGTGGATCAGGAAGGCAATGAACTGCCGCCGGGAATGTCGGGAGAAATCGTTATCAAAGGGCCGAATGTTATGAAGGGCTACTGGGGAAAACCGGAAGCCACCGCAGACGCTATCCGCAACGGCTGGCTGCATTCGGGCGACATCGGCATGACAGACGACGAGGGCTATTTTTATATTGTTGACCGGGTGAAAGACATGATCAACGCGGCGGGTTTCAATGTCTATCCCAATGAGGTGGAGCAGGTCATCTACAAGCATCCCGCGGTTCAGGAAGCGGCTGTTTACGGCGCGGCGGATCCGGTCAGAGGCGAGACCGTCCACGCGGCGGTTGTTCTGAAGAAAAACGCCTCCGCGACGCCCGAAGAAATCATTGAATTTTGCCGGAAGAATATGGCGGTTTACAAAATCCCCCGAAAAGTGGATTTTGTGAGCGAACTGCCCAAGAGCGCGACAGGTAAGATTCTGAAACGGATATTGCGGGGAGATAAGTAGCAGAGTAAACGGAACGGAGCGTAAACTGCTGTTTGCTGTCCGGCGGGTTGCGCCCGGCTCTGATGCTCTTGCTGTCTGACAACGAGGTAAGCGGTTGCCCGTCAGGGCAATCCGCTTGACCGACTGGTTAGGCAATAATCATTTTTTCAAATTAAAAGCGTCGGCAGCGGTGCAGACCTTTGATCTGCTGAATTTCAGATATCCGATGAAAAAACACGTTTACACATTGATTTCAATTGCTTTGATTACGCCAGCCGGCTTTTGCAGCAAGTTTTATACGGGACCCGGCGCGGATTGGGCGAACAATTCTCTGGGCGGGGTATTTTATGAAATATTCTGGTGTCTTGCGGTTTTTTTCTTTTCAAATACGCTCAGTCCCCTGAGAATCGCCGCTTTCGTTTTTGTCTGTACCTGCGGATTGGAATTTCTGCAACTCCGGCATCCGCCTTTTTTGGAATTTCTGAGAAGCTTTTTTATCGGCAGAACAATTCTCGGCACAACTTTTGCGTGGTCTGATTTTCCCTATTATATTTTAGGAAGCGGCATCGGATGGTTTTGGATGAAATATCTTGAAACAAATCGGATGAATGCAGAACAGGTTTGAAACCCGTTCTGCGTTCCCTCGCAGAGCGTGGAATGAGAAAAAAATTTTCACTTCCCGCTTCTCAATTTTTTCAACTCGTCCCAAAGTTCTTTCACCTGCTTTTGGGCGGCTTCGGGAGAATCCTCATTTCTGATCACAAAATCGGCGTATTTTGTTTTCTCATCTATGGGCAGTTGCGCCGCAAGAATCTGAGCCGCGTCTGCTTCGCTGATGCCGTCTCTTTTTGTCAGCCGTCTGATCTGCTCTTTCCGAGGCGCATAGACAAGAATAATTTTATCAAAAAGATGCTGCAAATTCAGTTCGATCAGCAGCGGCGTTTCGACCTGAATGACAGCATTCGGGTCTTTTCCGACAATCGCATTGACCTGTCTGAAAAATTCCTCATAAATACGGGGATGCGTGAAACTTTCCAATTTTTTTCTTTTTTCAGGATCACTGAAGACGATTTTTGAGAGTTTTTTTCTGTCCAAGCTCCCGTCGTCTGAAAGCACTTCTTTTCCGAAATATTCAACAATGTTTTCCAACGCAGGATACCCCGGTTCCACGACCTGCCTTGCGATCATATCCATGTCAATGACCGCCGCGCCCATTTCTTTCAACATGCGGGTCACAGTGCTTTTTCCGGTGGCAATGCCGCCGGTCACACCCAAAACCAATTGATTTTTCTTTATTATTTCCAACAGCATCCGCCCCTTTTCAGTGTATATTGTTCAGCCGCGAATGAACACAAATTTTGGGCAGCGGTATATAAGCAGTGATAAATTGCTCTTTACTTTTAGAAATTCCTTTTTCTCTTTCTTCAAAAAGTCGGCGTGGGTTCAGCGCTGTAGAACGGGTTTGAAACCCGTTCTACAATCAGTTCGCACGGTTCAGCGCTGTAAAACAGGTTTGAAACCCGTTCCACAGTCAGTTCGCACGGTTCAGGACTGTAAAACGGGTTTGAAACCCGTTCTACAATCAGTTCGCACGACAGCGCCGCCCGAACATCAAACCGCCGAAGCCGGTTTTTTTCCTTTCCGGCATCCGAAAATAAAGTAAATGACGAATCCGATAAAGGGAATCCACGCGATAATTCCCCAGAGGGCTTTTTTTTCTGTCGAACCGAAATCTTTTCCCGCGACATCCATAATCGCCCAGCAGGTCATCAGAAAAAAAAATATGCCCAATCCGATCATAAGCGTTAATGTGTCCATTTTCTCAACTCTTTAAAAGCTCCGCAATGTTACTGTGAACTTAATAATATCAGATTTAAAGTTCTTTAAATTCCGGCAGTGTCAGATTTGCCTGCTTCAGAATACTCCGCAATGTCCCTTCCGGAACATCTCCGGTATGAAAAGGAACATAAGTCTGTCTTCCGTCAGGGTGCCGCAGGACAACATGAGAGCCTGACTGTCTTTTTATCTCAAATCCCGCATGACATAGCTTTGCTATGACTTCACGCACTTTGAAAGGCATCTTCTTCTATTTCCAAAGTGGAGAAAAATATTTCAGGCGGAATGCCGATAATCTCATTGTTCGCCTTTTTTTCAGCAATCCACAGACAGATCAAATCTTTTGCCGCTTCTCTTGCGCCTTCGATTCCGAGTCCGTGAGTCGTCAAGCCCAATGTGGGAATATGAGCATAATAATAACCCGGGGGAAAATCTTCATCTTGGATTTTTTCAAATAAAATTCCGTAAATCACTATTCTTTCCTTTTTATTTTCCTTTCGCAATGGACATCAAAGCGTCCGATAAATCATCTGTCGGCGTCCAATCGCCGGAATTTCCGACTTCGGCGTCAATCCATGAGGCTTCGGCTTCAGGATGAGGACCGACCAGAATCAGTTTCCCCTTTCCGGAAGGGAAGACGCACGCGGCAACGGAACCGTCGTCGTACTTCGCGATCACCTCAACCGGATTTTCCGGCGAGGGAAGGAATTTCGGACCGAACTGATAATAAATCGCTCTTTCCGCCTGATTCCATTTCAGCTTGATGACAGTCGGTTCCGGAGTTGCCAGATAACTGTCTGTCTCAATCGGAGCGAATCCCAGCGCCCTGACAAAACCGCTTTCCTCATCCCAGCCTTCCGAAGCGATAAACGCTCCGCCGCAGACGCCTATATAGACGCCGCCGTTATTGATGAAATCCTTAACCGCCTGAATTGCTTCTGCGTTAAAAAGATTCATCAGAGGCGCGAGATCGTCTTCCGTGCCGCCGAAAATCAGAAGACTTGCGGTTTTCAATTTTTCAATGATTTTAGAAGGTTCTGAAAAAAATTCCGTCTGATACCCCGCTCTTTTTGCGACAGCTTCCAGCGATTTCGCCGAATCCGCATCGGCAGCGACGCCGTTGTAAATCATCGCCGGATTGCAGAGTTCCGCAATCTTCCGAAGCATCCAGACCACTTCCGCCATGTCGAATTGATTGTCAGCGTTCACATCTCTGAAGCAGAAATTCTGCGGTATCAGGGATGCAAGGATTTTCAGACCTTCGACAACATCCGCCAGAGTCGGTTCTTTGCTTGTCAGATTCGGATATGCGGCGCAGACATTATCTCTCAGCTTGCCCATCGGCGTTTTCTCGGAATATCTCGGCTTTTCGATATCGCTTTCAGCGTCATGCACATATCCCGCCGCAGGGAAAAAAAGGTCTGTCTGAGGCAGGTCAACCTTGTCAGAGCAGGTCGTATTTTGCAACCCCCATACTGTTTCCGATTGAACAGCAGCAGCCGACGCCGTTACCATTAGAACCAACAACCATTTTTTACATGCGTTCATCATTTTCCTTTTTTGTTTTTTTTTGCCGCAGACGCGCACAAACAGTGTATCAGACTTTTTCGGAAATAAAAAAGGTTCTCGCAAAGGGCGCAAAGAGCGCAAAGAAGAGACTTCCCCCTGCTGTCATTCTGACTTCCCCCTGCTGTCATTCTGAGCGGAGCGAAGAATCTCTCTCCGATGCTGAGACCCTTCGCTCCGCTCAGGGTGACAGGACAGCTTTGCGGCTCAGGCTGAGAACAGACGCGGGAGACTCAGCCGCTTATTTCCGAAAATGTCTATTTCCGATAAAGTCAAATCTCAACCCTTCAGCAGTTCCGCAATTTTCAAAATCGTATTCACATAATAACTGCTGTGATTGTAATGATAAACCACATCGTAAGCCGCTTTTGCGTCAATGCCTGCATACCATCCGTAGTTGCTCAGATAATTTGCAATGCTCATAATCGCATCCGCAGGCTCAAACAGATCAATGCGTCCGTCGCTGTTGCCGTCTTTTGCAAGCGTGGAAATGTTGCTCGGCATAAACTGACACAAGCCCATTGCCCCTGCATAAGACCCCACAATTCCCAGCGGATTGATGCTTTCTTTGTCTGCATATTTCAGAAAAGCTTTCAGTTCTTCATACGCCCAGCCTGATTTTCTTTCCGCTTTTTCCTCAAATTCCTCTTTTGACAACTGCGTCGTTCGTGAGATTCTTGCCCACAGCATGTTTCTCATGTCCTGATCTGCCAGAGAAGCCATGCTTGAAAGGGTATTGAATACCAGACGGTTTCCCAAATAATTGCCGAGCTTGGTTTCCACCAGCAGGATCGCCGCAATGACTTTTCCGTCAACGCCGAAGGCTTTTTCTGCTGCTGCAAACTCGCTTTTATGCGCTTCCATATACGCTTTTGCATTTCGGATATTGCTGTCTTCAAGGAACTGGTCATAATTCAGTTTGCTTTCGCTGTGAACAAAATACAGAGAAACGCCTTTGGTATCAAAAGAAACTTCTTTCCCGCTGTAAAGCTTTTCGATTTTCTTTTTGTCAAAACCGTCATCGGCAAGACGGCGCTGCAACGATTCAAAACAGTTTTCTTTGTTGTTGTCGGCATGAGCCGCAGCTCCCGTGTATGAACAGGAAGCCATACTCAGCAGGCAGATCAGAAAAAGAAAGTAACTGACGCAGTTTTTTCGTACAGGTAACATGTTACATCCTCCTTAAAGTTAAAAAGTTTTTAAAGCTGTAGCTCACCTTACGCACTCGTTGCGAGGCTCTGCCTCGTAACGCACAGGATAAACAAGGCTCTGCCTCATTCCGGCTGAAGTCCCCCGGCTGCGGCAGAGCCGCAAACCGCCCTCCGTTACGAGGCAGAGCCTCGTAACGAGATTTCTGCGTAAAACGATTTTTAAAATCGTTTCACCCTGACGGCTGTATAAAAAAAATACAAAATTTATTTATTTCACAATTCATAAAGAAAAGTCAATAGGGTGAAAGGTGTATTTACATTCCGGAATCCCTTGTTCTCATACGGAGCATGGGAAAGAGATGTGAGCAGCCGCTCACAAAAAATTATTTTTCAGCTTTTCTTGCTCAGATGTAAATGACATGATAAGAAGCGTTTTGTCAAACAATAATCAAACCTGAGCTGATGATTTTTTTAAATGAAAAAAATCTCAAAAACAATTTTTATCTGCCAGACCTGCGGCTGTCAGACGCCCAAATGGATGGGAAAATGCCCGGATTGCGGGGAATGGGACACCTTTGCGGAAGAAACACAAAGCACAAGGCAGTCTCCGGGAGGGGCAAAATTTTCCCGCACCGGCTTGAGCGACAAAACAAAGCCCATTCCCATTGATTCCATTGAAATTGAGGATGAAGAACGCATTTCCACGGGCATCGGAGAATTTGACCGGGTGCTGGGCGGGGGACTGGTGGCGGGTACGCTGGTACTGATCGGCGGGGACCCGGGCATCGGCAAATCCACGCTCATGCTTCAGGCGCTTTACGGTCTTGCCGAAAGAGGGCTTAAAGTGCTGTATGTCTCCGGCGAAGAATCTGTGCGGCAAATCCGCCTGCGAAGCAAACGTCTGGGAACCATATCGTCCGGGATGCTGGTGGTTTCGGAAGTGGACCTTGAACTGATTCTGGCAATGACGGCTCAGACACAGCCGGATGTGCTGGTGATTGATTCCATACAGACCATGTTCAACAGCGATCTTTCCTCCGCGCCCGGCAGCGTGAGTCAGGTTCGGGAATCTGCCATGCGTCTGATGCTCATGGCAAAAAAAAGCAATATTCCGACATTTCTCGTGGGGCATGTGACAAAAGAAGGCGCGATTGCGGGTCCCAAGCTGCTGGAACACATGGTGGATACCGTGCTGTATTTTGAAGGAGATCGGAGTCATGTGTTCAGAATCCTGCGGGCGGTCAAAAACCGTTTCGGATCAACCAATGAAATCGGTGTGTTTGAAATGAAAGAAAAAGGGCTTAGGGAAGTGCTGAATCCCTCTGCGGTCTTTCTTTCGGAACGTCCTTCCAATGCCCCGGGGTCTGTGGTCACCGCCAGCATGGAAGGCACGCGTCCCATTTTAGTCGAGCTTCAGGCGCTTGCCAGCAGCACCAATTTCGGAACGCCCCGGAGAACCATTCTGGGACTGGATCACAACCGGGTCGCGCTGTTGGCTGCGGTCATGGAAAAAAAATTGGGAATGCACCTGATGAGCCACGATATTTTTATGAATGTCGCGGGCGGCGTCAAAGTGGATGAGCCGGCGGTTGACATGGGCATTGTGTCGGCGATAGCGTCCAGTTTTTTGGACAAGCCCATTCCCGAAGGCAATGTGCTGATGGGCGAAGTCGGTCTGACCGGCGAAGTCAGAGCCATTTCCCATGTTGAAATACGGGTGGCGGAAGTCAAAAAGATGGGGTTCACCAAATGCTTTGTGCCGAAAAGCAATCTGAAACGAATGACGGAAATACCCGGCATTGAAATATTCGGCATCAAATCGGTGATCGAAGCCATTGAAGAATTGTTTTAAAGCGGGGTGAGGGGTTCGGGGTTCGGGGTTCGGGGTGAGGGTTGAGTTCCCCTGACCTCTCACCTCTGACCCCTCACCCCATTCAATACTATGAAATATCAATGTTCAAATCAGAATCGCTGGGCAGATCATTATGCCGAAAAAGCGAAAAAAGAGAATTTTCCCGCAAGATCGGTTTACAAGTTGCAGGAAATACAGCAGAAGAATAATCTGATAAAGAAGGGGCACCGTGTGCTTGATCTGGGATGCGCGCCCGGATCATGGCTTCTGTATGCGGCAAGTCTGACAGGAGAAACCGGCAGCGTTGTAGGAATTGACTTGCAGCCGGTTTCCGTAAAACTGCCGTCTCATGTTACCGCACATATCGGCGATATGCTTTCGCCGGATCAGACGCTGCTGACCGGAAAGCATTTCAACGTGGTTCTCAGCGACATGGCACCGTCAACAACCGGAAATAAAACCGTTGACGCGGCGCGGTCTCTCGCACTTTGCGAGACCGCTTTTTTTATTGCAAAACAGGTTCTGGTTCCGGGCGGGTCTTTTGTCTGCAAAATTTTTCAGGGAGAGGATTTCAAAGCATTTTCAGATTCGGTAAAAGCAGATTTCAAGGTGCATAAAATCTTCAAACCGAAAAGCAGCCGAAAGGCAAGCAGGGAAATTTATATTATAGGAACAGGGAAAAAATAGGAGGAAAAATATGTCAGGGCATAGCAAATGGTCGAGCATAAAACATAAAAAAGGCGCGGCGGACGCCAAACGCGGCAAAATTTTTACCAAACTGATCAAAGAAATCACCATCGCGGCGCGTATGGGCGGCAGCGGCGATCTCACTGCCAACCCCCGGCTGCGGACAGCGGTTCTGGCGGCAAAAGCCGAAAATATGCCCAAGGATAATATTGAAAGGGCGATCAAAAAAGGCACGGGCGAACTGGAGGGTGTGAATTACGAGGAAAATATTTATGAAGGATACGGTCCCGGGGGCGCAGCCGTTCTTGTGGAGTCGCTTACGGACAATAAAAACCGTGCAGTTGCCGAAATCCGTCATATTTTTGCCAAACGGGGCGGGGGGCTGGGCGAAAACGGCTGTGTGGCATGGATGTTTCATAAAAAAGGCTATATCAATGCAGACAAAAAAGCAGTTTCCGAAGAAAAACTCATGGAAATAACCCTTGACGCCGGCGCGGAGGATGTGCGGGAAGACGGGGATACTTTTGAGATTATCACCGCACCGGAGGATTTTGAAGCGGTGAAAAGCGCGCTTGACAAGGCTTCCATTCCTTACACAGGAGCGGAAGTCACCATGCTCCCCAAAACCACTGCGAATCTTGAAGGAAAAGAGGCGGAGCAGATGGTGCGTCTCATGGAGGCGCTGGAAGACTGCGATGATGTGCAGAAAGTTTATACCAATGCGGATATTTCTGACGAAGTTTTCGAGAGCGTGAGCTGAAAAAGCATCAGACTTTTTCGGAAATAAAAAAGGTTCTCGCATCTGTTCTCAGCCTGGGCCGCGGAGAGCGCAAAGAAGGAAAGACAGAAATACAGTCCGGCTTTCAGTTTCCCGCGACCTTCCGGTCTCCGCGTCTCTGCGGGCAGTTCTGCCGCTTATTTCCGAAAATGTCTATTGATTTCGGGGCTGCTGTCCGAACTCTGATTCGTCTGATTTAGCAGTAAAACGGGTTTCAAACCCGTTTTACAGAAACATCCGGAGTGCGGAAATAAGCGGAGCGTTTTTCGCATTTTTCGCCGCAGTAGAACGGGTTTCAAACCCGTTTTACTGTCCCTTTTGCTCTTGCTGAAATTGATTTCGGGGGCTTATTGTTTCCGACAAAGCTCTGCCGAACAGAAAATCCGTTATTTCCGGAGCGATGCCGCTTTTTTCAACAACAAGCTCCCGTATGTCGGCGTCATATTGCAGCATCTCAAGCAAATTTTGTCTCGCCTCTTCTCTGCGGTCTCCGCTCAATGCCTTCACAAGCTGCCTGATGTTATCATAATCGCATCGGAACTGATGTTCTTCAATCAGTTCCCACAGCCCTGCGATATTGAACAAAAGTTCTTTCCGAGTCAGGCGGTTTTGCGAATAGACCTGCTCGATTTCCCGTGTGTCCCAGCACGCGAGAACTCTGCATTCAAGAGGGCGGTTTTCATAAATCGTACACGCGCTTTCATTTTCATCAAAAAAAATGCAGGTATGCCTGTTTTTTCTGCCTTTTATCTTTATGATGTCCGAGGGTACGGGCGACACATATCCTCTGACATTATCATAAGCCGATTCGCCTTTTCGGAGGGTATAAAGCGATTTCAGCAGAATAATACCGTTTTCAATCAAAGGCTTGTCTTCAAGGTGAAAGGAGGGCCCGCCTTTTTTGCAGCAGGTGCCGCAACGTGTGCATTTCATCAGGATTCATCCGAGGGAGGATTTTTTTTGTCTTTGTGTTCCTGATAAGCCATTAATTTTGCTTTCAGTTTTGCTTTCCGCTCTTCGATATCCCTGTCATCATTATCATCATCGTCATCGTAGCCGTCTTCATCATCATCGTCATCGTAGTCCTCATAGATATTGTCGGAAAAATCGCCTGACGTTTTCAAATGAAATTTTAAGAGCATAATGAGGACAAAACCGGCAAGCCATGTTTTAAATGTTATCGGAATCCCGCAGTCAAAGAGCGTGTTCACCGCCCAAATAAAGAGGATGGGGCTGATAATATAGGCGATCACGTTCAAAAAAGGGGCAATCATGTCGGTGGGAGTGAAATCCATTTCTTTATAGTTCATCCTGATTCTCCTGGGTTCTGAACTTTATACTTAATTGAGCATTGTCATTTCGAGTTTCTCCCTTGTCATTTCGAGCGAAGCGAGAAATCTTGAATGCGGGGTATGAGGTACGGGGTGAGAGGTTTCACCCCGAACCTCTGACCTCGTACCCCGAACCCCCTGCGGGAAAGATTTCTCCTCACTTCGTTCGTCGAAATGACAATTAGGGTGTTCGTCGAAATGAGAGAAATGACGGAACTTAAGGTGACGGCTCAGGGTCCGGCTGACTGAGCGAATATTTTGCCAAAAGACTGCCTTTCCAGTAGAGATTGTCGGGATTTGAGAAAAAAGTCTTAAACAGTTGCAGACTTTCCGTCCGCAGGATGTTCGGTATGATGAAAAGATCGTTATTTCTGTATAAAGGCGCAAGCAGTGAGAGATCACACATAGTTGCCCCTCCCATTACATCTTCATACGCGTAAACAAGCCCGCCCACGCCGCTTAACAGAATCGCGCCGAAGCACATCAGACAGGGTTCAAGCGTTGAAAAAATCACGACCTTTTTTCTGTCTATATCTTTTTTGATGGCTGCAAGTTTTCGGAGCGCAATCATTTCAGCATGATCCACTTCATTTCCGGAATTTTCGGCAGTGCCGGTTCTGCAACCGGTTAAGATAATTCTGTTTTCATAAACAACCACACATCCCACCGGAAATTCGCCCCGGGACAGTGTTTTTTTTGCCAGTTCCAGCGCGCCTTTCATAAAGAATTTATAATAGTCCATTTATTTTATTCCAGCCTGCATAAGGTATCATCACAGGGGCAGGCGCCGTCAATTTCAAACGCGTAAACAATTCTGGATTCCATTTCCGCCCGTTTTGCCGGAATCGGCGCAAAATCTGTGTATGCAACATATTGAAGCAGTTGTGTTTTTGACGGAATCGCTTCAAGACCCGAGTAAATGACTTTTCCGCTCGAACCGTCCATAACATCTGCATCTTCGCCGTTTGTGACTACTGCAATCGGAATCTGATAAGACTCCAAAAGCCTTGATGCCGCAAGTACGGGCCGCTGCCGTGTGACTAACGAACCGGGACCGTATTTTACGATCATGCAGGTTCTGTCGGACAGGACGATTTTAAAATCCACTTTTATGATTGCCCGATGACTTCCCGCTTTTACAGGGAGAGCGCAGCGGGATTTTATTTCGTCTTTGGAATAGCCCTTATTTTCCACCAGCAGGCGCGCCAGTTTCTGCCGATAACGCTCGTCATGGCTGTCTTCCAGCGTCTCGCCTGTGAGAAAATCATTCAATGTGCCGAGGATAAGATGATGTCCGCCCATATTTCTAAATAAAAAATGCGAATTAAGGATTGAATCGGAATGCGATTTGACAACCCCGTTTTTAATAAAATGATAAAAGTTGTCAAATCTTGTTTTGTTAAACCCTGTCCGATTTTTGATATTTTTCAGATGAAAATAAATAGTATAAAACAAAATTGACAAAATTTCCACTATATTTTTTATGAAAATGCAGATGAACTCTGCGGGGAAAAATTTATCCCACAGAGATCACAGAGAATACACAGAGATCACAGAGAAAATGCTGTGTTTTCTGCGGGAAAACCCTCTGTGAACTCTGTGGTTTTTTCCTGCTCTGTGTCCTCTGCGGGGAAAAATTTACCCCACAGAGATCACACAGAGAACACAGAGAACACAGAGAAAATGCTGTGTTTTCTGCGGGAAAACCCTCTGTGAACTCTGTGGTTTTTTCCTGCTCTGTGTCCTCTGTGGGAAATTTTTTTTAAGACTTGATTTAAAAGTCGAAAACAGATATTTTCTGTCCGGCATCAAAGCAGTGTCTGTAAAAAAGGAACATAATATGTTATAAAATCAGGAGATATAAACCCATGACAGATATTTTGGCTGTGATAAAAGCCAGAGACCCCGAACAAAGAGAATTTCATCAGGCAGTGCAGGAGGTTATTGAAAGCGTGCGTCCGGTATTGGACCGAAATCCGGAATACCGCCGGATGGCAGTTTTGGAAAGAATTACAGAACCTGAACGTGTGATTCTGTTCCGGGTGCCCTGGATGGACGATCAGGGACAGGTGCGTGTCAACCGCGGATTCCGAATCGAGATGAACAGCGCCATCGGTCCCTACAAAGGCGGACTGCGGTTTCATCCCTCCGTCAATCTGAGCATCCTCAAATTTCTGGCATTCGAGCAGGTTTTCAAAAACGCGCTGACCACCCTTGCCATGGGCGGGGGCAAAGGCGGCTCCGATTTTGATCCCAAAGGCAAATCTGACAATGAAGTCATGCGGTTCTGCCAAAGCTTCATGTGCGAACTTGCCCGGCATATCGGTCCCGACACGGACGTGCCGGCGGGCGACATCGGCGTGGGCGCAAGGGAAATCGGCTATCTTTTCGGCATGTATAAAAAACTGAGAAACGAGTTTACGGGCGTGCTGACCGGAAAAAGTCTGGGCTGGGGCGGCAGTCTGATTCGCCCCGAAGCCACAGGCTACGGCTCTGTTTATTTTGCATCGGAAATGCTCGGCGTCAAAAACGACACGCTTGCGGGCAAAACCTGTTTAGTTTCCGGCTCCGGAAATGTGGCTCAGTTCACGGTGGGAAAGCTGATTCAGATGGGCGCAAAACCGGTGACGCTTTCCGATTCATCAGGCTATATTTATGATGAGGCAGGCATCAACTCGGAAAAATTGGATTTTATAAAAAAGCTCAAAAATCTGCGCCGGGGCAGAATCAAAGAATATGCGGATAAATATCCCGGAACCGTTTATACGCCGGTGAATCCCTCATCAGATTGCAATCCGCTGTGGAATCACAAGGCAGACTGCGCCTTTCCCAGCGCGACTCAGAATGAAATTAATGAAAAAGACGCTCAGAATCTGGTCGGCAACGGCGTGAAAGTTGTCTGTGAAGGCGCAAATATGCCTTCGACTCCCGATGCCGTCAATATTTTTCTGGAGCGAAAAATTCTCTACGCCCCGGGCAAAGCCTCCAATGCGGGCGGCGTGGCGGTCTCCGGTCTGGAAATGGCTCAGAACAGTATGCGCCTGAGCTGGCCCAAAGAAGAAGTGGACAATCGCCTGAAATTTATTATGAAAAGTATTCATAAAACCTGTCTGGACGCTGCTGCCGAATACGGCACTCCGGGCAATTACATGGCCGGCGCCAACATCGCAGGCTTCCTGAAAGTCGTAAACGCCATGCTGGATCAGGGCTTGGTGTAAGTTTTCAGTACTCCGGAGTGCCGAAATTTAATTTCGGCATACTGAAAGTCCTGCCTGTATGCTAAAATTTCATTTTAGCACTCCGGATTCAGTCAGAATCAGTAAAACGACTTTGTAAGTCGTTTTGCATCTGAAAGCGAATCTCTTTTGACTTTATATGATATTTTTTCCCGGAGGGGTTTCCCACGGAGTTCACAGAGCAGGAAAAAACCACAGAGAACACAGAGAATAAAAAAACTCTGTGAACTCTGCGGGCTTTTTTTCTCTGTGAACTCTGTGGGAAAGAAAATGAGAGAATACTTTCAATAGAGATTCAGTATGAAACGATTTGCGTCTGATCTTGGCAGGGGCGTTTTACTGCGCGGTGTTGCATTTTGGCGGGACGGTTGTATATTTAATCGCTATGAAACTGACAATTCGTGAAATTTCAAAATGTCTTGACCTTCCCCTGAACACGGTCGAGCGGTGGATACGGCAGGGAAGAATCCCCATACGCAAAGTCGGCGATGACTGCACTTTTGAAAAAGCGGTTCTGGAGAACTGGGCGAAAACCCATCATCTGTCTTTTTCTTTATCTCAAAAAGAAAAGCAGAACCCTGCGGCATCAGAACCGGAAAGCCTTTCAGCCGCCATGGAGCGGGGCGGCGTGTTTTACAATATTTCCGGAGATGATACTGAAACGGTATTGAAAGCTGCGGTGAGTCATATTTCCTTTTTATCTCAGGCGGCAAGAGAAGAATTGTATGAACGGCTGCTCGAAAGGGAAAGACTGACTTCCACCGGCATCGGCAAAGGGATTGCCGTTCCTCATCCCCGCTCGCCGATGTCCGAAAATCTGCAACATCCTGTGATTATAACCTTTTTTCTTGAAAAGCCCGCAGATTTCCGCGCGGTGGACGCTCAACCTGTGTCTGTCCTGTTCATACTTCTCAGCCCTTCAACCCAAACGCATCTGCATCTCCTGTCAAGGCTCGCTTTCTGTCTGCGGAATGAGCTGTTTATAAATTTTTTGAAAACAAATCCGGCATCTGAGGCATTATTTTCTATCATCGCCGACTTTGAAAAACAGCTTGACAGTTCAAATTATTTTTAGATAATGCGGCAAATCTGTAAGATTCTGTTGGTGCTTTTTTGTCTCTCGCAAAGGGCGCAGAGAGCGCAAAGAAGGCAAAGGAATAAAAATTTCCGGTAGTGGTGTAGAATAGGTGACAAACTCTGTACCTGTCATTCTGAACGCAGTGAAGAATCTCTGTCTGTCACCGTTGAGATTCTTCGCTGACCCTTCGCTACGCTCAGGGCTGCGGCTCAGGGCTTCGGCTCAGAATGACACCCCGAAATCACCTCTTCTGCACCACTACCAAATTTCCGAATGCTGACGGATAAACAGGGTAAGCACGGGGGCTTACCCCTACGGCCCAACGGCGTCTTTGCGATAGCTTCCGATAAGAGGAGGTCTTATTTTCAAATTTTGGCAGAATAACGGTGTGCGGCTTCTGTTTCGCGGGGATGACCGTCTGCTGCTCATGTTCATCGGCATCATTGTCGGCTTATGCAGCGGACTGGCTGCCATTGCGCTGAACCGTTCCCTTATCGCAATGTTAGACTGGCTTCATCCCTATCGGCATCTGTGGTGGGCAATTGCTTTGCCGGGCATCGGCGCGGCATTTTCCTCTTTGTTTCTTAATAAAATTGTAAAAGAAGGCGCGGGTCACGGCGTGCCGGAAGTCATTTACAGCGTCTCGCGCTACGGCGGACTGCTGCGGTTCCGCTCCGGCTTTTCCCGGCTCATCTCCAGTTGCCTGACCATCGGCAGCGGCGGCTCCGCAGGACCCGAGG
>DZCT01000416.1 GCA_022736535.1 Desulfatirhabdium butyrativorans
TAAGGAGTCAAAATTTTGATCTCACATGTTCTGAGGAGGTGAACCATGAAAGAATCGTTAGGTACGACAGGTCTGATCCTGAATGAGCCGTTGCTCTGGGAAAAGGGAAAAAAGGGAAGACAGGGATTTTCTGTTCCCCGTCGGGATGTTCCGCGTGCGGCTTTGGACGCGGGACTGGCAGGCGAGGGACCGGATTTTCCCGATTTGAGCGAAGTGGATGTGATTCGGCACTACACGCGGCTGTCTCAGTGGAATTTCGGTGTGGATACGGGTATGTATCCCCTGGGTTCCTGTACCATGAAGTACAACCCCAAAACCAACGAGAGACAGGCGGGGTTGCGAGGCTTTGCCGAAGCGCATCCGCTCCTGCCGCCGGAGCTGGCGCAGGGCGCGCTTAGAATGATGTTTGATCTGGAGCGGTTTCTCGCGGAAATCACCGGCATGGATGCGGTTTCCCTTCAGCCCGCAGCCGGCGCGCACGGAGAACTTGCGGGAATGCTCATCATCCACGCCTACCATAAAAGCAGGGGCAAAACGCCTTCAAAGATCATCATACCGGACACCGCGCACGGCACGAATCCTGCCAGCGCAGCGCTCTGCGGTTTTCGCTCTGTTCCTGTAAAATCCAACGATCAGGGCATACTCTCCGCAGACGACGTCGCGAAAGTGATGGATGAAGACACCGCGGGCATCATGGTCACGAATCCGAACACCCTCGGTCTGTTTGAAGAAAATATCAGAAAAATCAGCGATATTGTTCATGCAAAAGGCGGACTGCTTTACTGCGATGGTGCCAACATGAACGCGCTCATGGGCATTGCCGACATGGGCAAAAGCGGCGTGGATGTCCTGCATCTGAACCTTCATAAGACATTTTCAACGCCTCACGGCGGGGGCGGACCCGGCGCGGGTCCCGTGTGCGTGGTGAATCATCTCGAACCGTTTCTCCCCGTCCCGCGAGTCATTGAGAAAAACGGAACCTATCTGCTCTCCGAAGATTTTCCGCAGTCGGCGGGAAAGATGCACTCGTTCTACGGAAATTTCGGCGTGATGATAAAGGCATACAGCTACATTCTGAGCATGGGCAGTCTGCTCAAAAAAGCGAGTCAATTGGCGGTGCTGAACGCCAATTATATCAAGGCTTCGCTGAAAGATGTGTTTCATCTTCCCTACGACAGAGCCTGTATGCACGAATGCGTGTTTTCCGACAAGGATCAGGAAGCCCAAAAGGTGACTACTTTGGACATGGCAAAACGCCTGATGGACTACGGTTTTCATCCGCCCACTATTTACTTCCCGCTGGTGGTTCACGGCGCGCTGATGATCGAGCCGACTGAAACCGAGTCAAAAGAGAATCTCGATCTTTTTATTGAGACAATGAAAGTCATTGCAGAAGAGGCAAAAACAGACCCCTTGCTGCTTCACAATGCGCCGTCAAAGCCCAAAGTGAGGCGGCTCGATGAAACCGCTGCGGCGAGACATCCGTGCCTTGCAGGCTGATTCCGGAGATGCAGAAATAAGCGAAGCGTTCTTCGTATCACACAACGGCAAAAAACGCTCCGCTTATTTTTGCACTCCGGAGGGTTCTGATAGGGGCGCATAATGAAAAAATCTGCTGTATTGACTATCAGTATAATATTTTTTTTGCTTTTCATTTTTTCTGTAAATGAAATCATAAGAACTGTACAGCATGAATCCCCCCGCTCGGAAATCAGCGATACCTGCGGAGAGTCTTCCGACTATCCCCAGCCCCGGTCTGAAACCTACGATACCTGCGGAGAGCCTCCCGAAAGGTCCAAATGCTGCTGCGAACGCCAACTTTATGTAGAAACAGGTCTGTTCGGGCAAGGAGAAATGAAATATGAGGAAATATCTTATGAATGGATAGACGCCCGTGATTGTTATACAAGAACCTATTACTTCTTTTTTATCCAAAAGCGGCAAGCTGTGAGATACTGTGCCTCCGATAATTACTGCGGACATTGAGAATAATACATGAATTGGTATTGTTTGGAACTGCCGCTCACTGACTATGAGACAGCTCGGAAATTGCAGATTGACCTCGTGTCCGCCCGCAAAGACCGGAGGCTTGAAAGCAATATAGTTTTACTATTAGAGCATCCGCCCGTGTTCACGCTGGGACGGCGGGGCGGTCTTGAAAATCTGACAGTATCCCAAGCTTTTCTGCAAAGAATGGGAATTTCTGTGATTCCCGCGGAGCGGGGCGGCAATATCACCTTTCACGGTCCCGGGCAGATGGTGAGTTATCTCATCATTGATCTGCATTCGGCGCGGTTGAGCGTCACGGAATATGTTGAAAAACTTGAAGAAGTCATGATTCAGACCGCCGCAGATTTCGGGGTTTGTGCGGAACGCAATGCCATGAATCGCGGGGTCTGGGTCGGCAACAGCAAACTCGGCAGCATCGGGATTGCGGTTCGGCGGGGGATTTCATTTCACGGTTTCGCCTTTAACGTGAATGTCTCGCCTGAGCCTTTTGAGTGGATCAATCCCTGCGGTCTGCACGGCGTGGGCGTCACAACGCTGGCGCGTGAACTCGGCGGAAATGTCTCCATGAGTTCAGTACGGGATAAGATAAAACAACACATTGAAAATGCTTTCCGTATTAAACTTGAAACGGCGTCAGATGTCGGGGAAATCTGCTCTTCAGCGCCAGGACAAGAAGTGAATTTTTAATAATATACTGATCCGCTTTTGTTTTTTTTGCCACAGACGCACGCGGACGCACGCGGACAGCAACCTGAAAACGGAATACGGAATATATATGCTGTATTCCGTTTTTCGGATATCTGTCTGTGCCGGTCTGTGTGTGTCTGTGGCAAAAAAACAAAATAGGATTAGGATACTTAATGAATGTAGAATTTGACAATAGCAAGGATAATATTGTATTATGCCTGTTGTTTCTGCCTTTTATGGCTTGATTATCTATCTTTATTACAAAGATAACATGAAGCATCACAAACCTCATATTCATGTCTGGTATCAGGATAATGAGGTCGTGCTTTCTGTTCCCGAAGCTGAAATCTTGGAAGGTTTTATTCCTGCAAACAAAATGAAGCTTGTTCTCGCATGGATGGAAATCCATAAAGAAGAGCTTGTAGCGAATTGGAAACTCGCTGTTGAAGGAGAGAAAATATTTAAAATAGACCCTTTGAGATAAGAATACTATGAACCCACGTGTAAAAAAAGTCACTCCCCAGAGCGATTATACGCTGGTGATACAATTTAAAAACGGCGAGATAAAACGCTACGACTGCAAGCCGCTTTTGAATTTCGGTATCTTTCGGGAGTTAAAAGATTTAAATTATTTTTTTATGGCAAAAGCCGAGCATGGGACAGTAGTTTGGCCTCATGAACAGGATATTTGTCCGGACACCCTGTATTTAGCAAGTGAAAAAGTTTGAAAAGAATCAAAATCAACAGACGTCTCTTTGCGCCCTTTGCGCCTTTGCGAGAAACAAAAAACATGCAAATTCAAAAAAAACCTTCATGGCTGAAAAAGCGGCTTCCAAGCGGCTCTGAATACGGAAAAATCGCCGCGCTGATAGGCGACAGTCAGCTTCATACTGTGTGTCAGGAGGCAAAATGTCCCAATATCTGGGAGTGTTTTTCCTGCAAAACCGCCACGTTTCTGATGATGGGACCCCGCTGTACCCGGAACTGCCGCTTCTGCGCAGTGGCTCAGGGTCCATCGTCGCCGCCGGACCCCGAAGAGCCGCTCCGAGTCGCCGAAGCCGCGCATCAGATGGGACTGCGTTATGTCGTGATTACTTCTGTGACCCGCGATGATCTGCCGGACGGGGGCGCGGGCATGTTTGCCGAAACTGTTGCGGCTGTTCGGAAGAAAATACCGGATGCGCGGATAGAATTGCTCATACCGGATTTTCAGGGAAATGCCGCCGCGCTCCGAACCGTTATGGATGCCGGTCCCGATGTGCTGAATCACAATATCGAAACCGTTCAGCGTCTTTATCCTTCGGTTCGCCCCCAAGCCGCATACGGCAGGTCTTTGGAACTTCTCCGGCGAGTCAAAACATACTGTCCGGAAATCCCCACGAAATCAGGTCTGATGCTCGGTCTCGGAGAAAAAACTGAGGAAATCCGGGAAACGCTCAAAGATATTTTTGAAGCCGGTTGCAGCATTCTGACGCTGGGACAATATCTTCAGCCATCAAAAGAACATCTGCCCGTAGAACGGTTTGTTGAGCCGGAAGAATTTGAGGAATGGCGTCAGATTGCGCTCGATACGGGCTTTCGGCAAGTTGCAAGCGGTCCCTTTGTGCGGAGTTCCTATCATGCAAAAGAATTATACCGAGTGCAGCATCAGGAGGAATAAACATTGAAAAATTTTTGTATCATTTTCGGAATCATTGCACATATCAGCCTCAGTATCGGGCTGACCGGATGTGCGCCTCAGATAAAACTTTTTACAGACAG
>DZCT01000027.1 GCA_022736535.1 Desulfatirhabdium butyrativorans
TAACTTAATGGCATTGGGGGTTACGGTCCCCGCCGTTTATAAATGTGATCCCTCCGGCGGGGACAGTCTGTCTTAGCCTGGGCCCGCCCTGCCCCGGCGCACGGGAATGAAAATCAACTGCGGAACTCCTATCTGATGAACGGGATTCAATCATTAGAAGCCGTTCTTCAATTTATGTTTAACTTGTACTATGTACCATTTTCTACCGAGTTGTCAACATTTTTAGTATCTGCTTTTCAACTATCCGAGTACAGACCTTGCAATGATAATTTTTTCAACTTCTTTTGCGCCTTCGTAAATTTCCAGCACCTTCGCGTCACGGTAAAGCCGCTGCACTTTGTATTCATCCACATAACCGTAAGCGCCGTGCATCTGAACCGCTTCATTTGAACAGTAAACCGCTGTTTCGCCTGCATACCATTTTGCCATGGCAATTACTGCCGGATCCGGTTTTCCCCGATCCACATGCCACGCGGCTTCATAATACAGGTTCCGGGCGGCGCGGATGCGGGTCGCCATTTCAGCAAGTTTGAACTGTGTGACCTGAAATTCAGCCAGCGTCTTGCCGAACTGACGCCGCGCTTTGGTGTGACGGAGAGATTCTTCCAATGCCGCCCGGCTCAGTCCCACGCCCTGCGCGCAGATGTGAACCCGGGTCCGATCCAAAAAAGACATCAGTTGGCGAAAACCTTCGCCCTGTCTGCCGATGAGATTTTCTGCGGGGACACGGACATCGCTGAAGGAAAGTTCAGCCGTATCCGAAGCCCGAACCCCCATTTTGCCGCGAATCTTGACAGCCTTGTACCCGGGCGTCTCGGTCGGCACGAGAATAAAACTGTGGCGTTTGTGCGGGGAAGCATTTTCAGGATTTGTCACACAGAATGCGAGAATATATTTGGCGGTGGTCCCGTTGGTGATAAAGGTCTTGAAACCGTTGATGAGCCATTCATTTCCGTCTCTGACCGCGGTTGTAACGGCTGCGGTCACATCGGATCCCGCGTCCGGTTCTGTGATGGCAGTGCCGATAATGGCGTTTCCCGATACCAATTGGGGCAGTATGAGTTGCCGCTGCTCCTCAGTCCCGAAAAGGCTGATGAGTTCCGAGCCGAAGGTGCTGGCTAAAATTGCCTCGCCGATGCCCGGCTCCGCCGCCCAAAATTCTTCGGTAATCAGACAGTGTTCAAAAAAGCCGCAGCCGGCACCGCCGTATTTTTTTTCAATGAACACGCCGACCAAGCCGAGTTCACAGGCTTTTTTCCAGAGGGAAAGGTCAAATTTTTCTTCCCGGTCAAATTCAAGCGCACGCTTGGGAAATTCGCTTCGGGCAAATTCACGAGCCGCGTTTGCAATATCCTGCTGTTCTTTACTCAGTGTGAAATCCATATTTTCCTTATCTTCCTTTATTTAACGTATTTAACGTATTTAACGTGAGTTCGACGTAAGCCTCGGGTTTCCCCCTTTCATAAAGGCAGGGCTGTCAAGTTCTCGGTATATCTCGTTCCCACGCTCCGCGTGGGAATGCAGCCCGGACGCTCCGCGTCCGCCCCGGTTCAGAACAGACAGCAACAAACTGAGTTTCTTAAAGAAACTCAGTTTGCGCGGGCGTTCCCGCGCGGAGCGTGGGAACGAGAACTTAACAGCCCTGCTTTCATAAAGGGGGATTTCAGTACCCTGCACAGAAATCCCCCCTGCCCCCCTTTATGAAAGGTGGGTTAAAACATGCTGATTTAATTTGTTATTTTCTTATATCAAACTCACGTTTTTTTTAAACGCAAAGCATACAGAGAGAAAACTCAAACCGCCCTGCAAACCTTGCGAAGCCTTTTGCATATCTTGAGCAATCTGTTTTTTTTGAAATGCAAAAATCATAAAGTGTGAAACTGAAATTGACAGAAACACGGCTGTGTTGTCAAGTTTGAATTTGTTTTAGGAATAAAAAAATCGGGCAGCTCGGCGGCATGGCGGATTTTCTGAAAAATATGCACTGCATATTTTGTCTATACACCCCTTTCTCAGCCGCATTTCTTTAAAACATTTTCCCTTTTTTCCTTCGGACGGTGCATATATTTTTTATACACGCTGTCAGTTTCAGAAAATGCCGGATAGCAGCTTAAACCAAATAAAATTATGATGTTATTTTTATTTTCCGTTCATGGCATGAAATGTGCATAAGCATTCAGTCAAACATGTGAAGTTATCTCAGCACCACCCTATTGCTTACATATTTTTATTTAAAAATTTTATATATAGTAATCCAATTTCGGTTTTTTGCGGCATATTTTCTGCATGTACGCCGTATTCCGGTTTCAGATACCTGTCTGTGTCCGTCTGTGTGCGTCTGCGGCAAAAAACCGAAATCGGATCATAAAGACACGGAGGGAGAGAACATGGAAACGACTGCTAAAATACTTGTGGTGGATGATGAACAGGGAATTTGCCGGAATGTGGAAAAAATCCTGTCGAAAAACAATTATGAAGTCATTCAGGCGGCAAATGCACAGGAAGCTTTGGAAAAAATGGCAGTGGACAGCTTTTCGCTGCTGATTTCCGACATCGTGATGCCGGGCATGAACGGTCTCGAACTCCTGAAAATGGTCAAAAGCCAGTGGCCCCTGACAAAAGCCGTTATGATGACCGCTTATGCTTCCACCGACACGGCGGTCAAGGCCATACGGCTGGGCGCGGCAGACTATATTCCCAAGCCTTTCACGCCCGATGAACTGAGAACCGCTGTCAGCCGGACATTGCTGGGAGAGATAGCGGAGGTTGCCGCGTCAAAACAGGAAAAAGAAAGCATCAACGTCATTGATGCGGATGTTCCTTTTGATAAAGACGAGGTTGCCAAATACGCGGGCGAAGATTACGCCAAAACCCTCGGTCCCTCGGACATGCCGGTAGTGGAAGTGCCGAAAGCGGAAAATCTGCCTTATTTCTGCGGCGTAGGGGAAACGGTCTGCGACATTTACAAAAAATTGGGAACCACCTGCAAAGCCGGACTGAAGAGCGCAGGCTGTCCCCGGAAAAAGGCAAAAATGAAAGCTGCCGAGCCTGAAAAAGAAGCTGCTCCGGATGTCAGAAAACTTATCGGCATAGACATGCCTTTCAATTACGATGAAGTGATTTCCGTGACGGGACCCGAATATGTGACACATCTGCATCATGAAGGCATGTCTTTCATGCCTTACGAGGAATTGAAGAAAAATGTTTCCCTGATGATGAAAAAAGGCATCATAGATGTTGACATGCCTTTTGACAGAGACGAGGTCGCGAAATACACAGGCGAAGATTATACAAAAAAGCTCGGTTCTTCGGATATGCCGGTTGTCGAAACCCCGTCTGCGGAAATTTTGGCGAATTTCTGCGGCGTCGGGGAAATGGTCTGCGACATTTACAAAAAGCTGGGAACGACCTGCAAAGCCGGTTTGAAGAGCGCAAGCTGTCCCCAGAAAAAGGCAAAAACGAAAGCCGCACCTGAGAAAGAAGCCGTTTCCGATGTCAGAAAGCTCATCGGTATAGACATGCCCTTTGATTATGACGAAGTGGGTTCTGTGACCGGACCGGAATATGTTGGCAATCTGCGCCATGAGGGGATGGCAGTCCTGCCTTATGAAGAACTGAAAAAGAATGTTGCTCAACTGCTTGAAAAAGCATCTGCATCCATGCCGGAAACGAATTATCCGGGGCTTCCCGCAGAACCGGCGTACAGAAATATTCTGGTGATAGACGATGAAGTGGCTGTCAACAACAACATTCGGAAAATTCTCGGCAAAAAAGGCTATCATGTGGATCAGGCGGTCAGCAAAGCCGAAGCCATTGAGAAAATCAAAGCCCGTGCGTATAAAGTGGTGCTGCTGGACCTGCGGATTCCCGAAGTCAGAGGATTGGAATTGCTGGAAGCGGTCCGAACCCATCATCCGGAGGCAAAAGTCATTATTATCACCGGATATGCAAGCATAGAAACGGCTGTGGAAAGTGCGAGAATGGGCGCGCTTGATTACCTTCCCAAACCCTTTACGCCTGATGAAATTCGGAATGTGACAGAAAGAGCTTTTCGTCTGGCAGCGTGAAATAAGTGGGAAGTGAGGACGCCGCACACACACTCCGGAGTGAAACAGAGCGAAGCGATTTTTCGCATAATACCGAATCTCTTTTGACTTTATATGATGTTTTTTCCGGAGGGGTTCCCCACAGAGATCACAGAGTTTTAAGAGACCGCAGAGATCACAGAGTTTTTTTTAAACGCTCTGTGATCTCTGCGGGCTTTTCTTCTCTGTGAACTCTGTGGGAAACAAAATGAGAGAATGCTTTCAATAGAGATTCGGTATAAACGGTGCAAAAAAACGCTTCGCTCTGTTTTTGCACTCCGGGGCCCCGCTGTCCGTTTTTGTACTCCGAATATCTGTCAGCCTTGCCTGTTCGGGCGATCATCAGCCTCCCCTGCCTTGTGAAAATTCATCGTACTTTCTTTTTTTAAAATTAACTGTTGTTTTTTGATGTATTGTCTGATATATTTTTCAAATTTACATACTCTGAAAATAAAGTATGTGTATTAAATTCGGCTAAGGGGGATACGTTTTTTAGTTATGGAAAATTTTGCAAGAAACAATGAAACCGATCATTCAGATCAGAAAAATTCTTTGGATAAAGCTGCAATGGGTCAGACTCAGGCATTGAAATCCGACACACCGGTTGAGCATAAAACAGCAGACGAGGTTCAGACACAAACTGACGGCGGCGGCATGGACACCCTGATGGACATGTATGAAGAAAGCTTCAAACGCTTCGGAGAAGGGGAAGTTGTCACCGGCAGGATCATTTCAGTGGATAAAGATTATGTGCTTGTTGACATCGGATACAAATCCGAAGGTCAGATTCCCATTCACGAGTTCAAAAGCGACAACGGCAACATCAACGCACGGGTCGGCGATGTTGTGGAGGTCATGGTTGAAACATGGGATGAGGAAGAAGAGGTGGTTTTTCTTTCCAAAGAAAAAGCCGCCAAAGTGAAAATATGGGACGACATCAAAAAAGCGCATGATGAGAACGGAACTGTCGAAGGCGTGATTCTGAATCGGGTCAAAGGCGGATTTTCTGTGGATATCGGTGTGCCTGCATTTTTGCCGGGTTCTCAGGCGGATTTGCGCCCGATCCGGAATTTAGATGAAATGGTCGGCGAGACATTTACCTTCAAAATCCTGAAATATAACCGGAAACGCAGCAATATCGTTTTGTCCCGACGGGCGATTCTCGAAGAAGAAAGAGACGCGGTGAGAACCGCCACGCTGGAAGCCATCCACGAAGGCAAGGTGGTTGACGGAATTGTGAAGAATATCACGGAATACGGCGTGTTTGTTGACCTCGGCGGCGTGGACGGTCTGCTTCATATCACGGATATTTCATGGGGACGCGTCAAGCATCCTTCGGAACTTTTTTCGGTGGGCGATCAGATCACCGTCAAAATCCTGAGCCTCGATCTTGAAAAAGAAAGGGTGTCGCTGGGCATGAAGCAGTTGAGCGAAGACCCCTGGATGGCTGCGGTGAAAAAGTATCCGGTCGGATGCCGTGTCAGCGGAAAGATTGTCAGTCTGACGGATTACGGCGCGTTTGTGGAACTGGAAGAAGGTATTGAAGGTCTGATTCATGTTTCTGAAATGTCATGGACCCGGAAAGTCCGGCATCCTTCCAGACTCGTTTCTGCAGGTGATGAGGTTGAAGCCGTTGTTCTGGACATCAAGCCGGAAAACAGACGCATCTCCCTTGGCATGAAACAGATTGCCCCGAATCCCTGGGATGTGATCAGCGAAAAATATCCCATCGGAACGATTATTGAGGGCAAAATCAAAAATATCACGGATTTCGGTCTTTTCATCGGCATTGACGACGGTATTGACGGACTGGTGCATATTTCGGACATCTCCTGGACCAAGCGCATCAAACATCCCGGCGAGATTTACAAAAAGGGAGATATGGTTCAGGCAAAGGTTCTGGAGATTGACAAGGAAAGTGAAAGATTTTCTCTCGGTGTGAAACAGATGCAGCCGGACCCCTGGGAAACTGTGGGCGAACGCTATGAAGTCGGAAAAGAAATCACCGGAACGGTGACGAATGTGACCGATTTCGGCGTGTTTGTGGAATTGGAGGAAGGCATTGAAGGGCTTGTTCATGTGTCTGAAATCAGCAAGGAAAAAGTAAAAACCCCTGCCGGAAAATTCAATGTCGGCGATGTGATTACCGCCAAGGTCATGAACATCAACAGTGAGGAACGGCGCATCGGTCTTTCTGTCAAACGCCTTGAAGCGGATGATGAGCGGAGTATGATTGACGAATACATACGGAACAACAGGGGGGATCATTCTCCCCTCGGAGAAATCGGAGAGAAAATCCTACAGGAAAAGAGGAAGGAAGACGATAAAGAAGAATAATTTCATATAGTTTCGGTGTTCCCTGTGTCTCATTTTTTGTCACGGGGGACGCCGGACACTTATTCAAACAGGCTGACATCGCCGCCGCCTTTTCGCAGGACTTCGGGAATATCGTCAATCAGGGAGATGACGCTCGAAGGCCTGCCTGAAACCGGTCCCCCGTCAATGATGGCGTCCAATCTGGAGCCGAAAAAATCGGCAATAAAAGAAGCATCTTCAAACACCGTGCCTTCCGGGTCTGTCGCGCTGGTGGAAAGAACGGGATTTCCCAGTTTTTTTACCAACGCAAGACAGATGGCGTTGTCCGGCACACGGATACCGGCGTTTTTCCGGTTGGTCAGCATGATCTGGGGAACCAATTTTGAGCCTTCCAGAATAAAGGTATAGGGTCCCGGTAAAAGCCGGCGCATGGTTTTATAAGCATAATTGGAAACTTTGGCATACTGGCTGATGGTGGTAAGGTCTGAACAGATAAAACTGAAAGGCTTTTTTTTATCCCTCTGTTTTAACTGATATACTTTCTGAATTGCTTTCTTGTTCATAATGTCGCAGCCGATTCCGTAATATGTGTCTGTGGGATAGGCGATGACGCCCCCCTTTTTGAGAATCTCAGCAACTTTTTCAATCAGCCGTTCCTGCGGGTTGTTCGGATTGATCTCGATCAGCATGGTTTACAATACTCTTTTCTTTATATATTTTTTGGCTTCTGCGCCCGACGTAAAACGAGTTTTCAACTCGTTTTTTTTATTTAACCGCAAAGGGCGCGGCGGAAAGCACAAAGGGTAAAAAAACAGATTTATACTATTGACCCTTAGGATATGTCAAGACAACAATATTAAAGATTGATAAAAACAGCCGCATTTGCTATTAAGTTTTGAGCCTTGGAAATCAGAAATCTGATACCGAATACGTTTGATTTCCGATTTCCAATTTCCAAAGTGATAACAATTTATTTTTAATGAGGAACTGTAATGACAAGAATCCCGCCTGAAGAAGCATATTCTTTTGATGATGTTCTCCTGATTCCGAATTATTCGGATGTATTGCCCGCAGAGGTCAATACCGGCACACGGGTAACAAAAAATATCAGCCTCAACATTCCCATTGTCAGCGCGGCAATGGATACGGTAACCGAGGCATTGACGGCGATCAGCATGGCAAGAGCCGGGGGCATCGGCTTCATCCACCGCAACCTGAGCATTGAACAGCATGTTCGGGAGGTGGATAAGGTCAAAAAATCCGAAAGCGGCATGATTATTGATCCGATTACGGTAGGTCCGGAACAGGCTGTCCGGGAAGTCCTGAAACTGATGGAACAATACCGGATTTCCGGTCTTCCGGTAACACAGGGCGACCGTCTGGTCGGTATCGTGACCAACCGCGACCTTCGCTTTGAGACCGATCTTGAAAAAAAAGTTTCCGAAGTCATGACAAAAGAAGACCTTGTCACCGTTCCTGAAGGCATCACCCTTGAAGAATGCAAGAAAATGCTCAACAAGCACAGAATCGAAAAACTGCTGGTGGTTGACAAAAACGGCAGGCTCAAAGGGATGATTACCATAAAAGATATTGAAAAAATCAAAAAATATCCCAATGCCTGCAAAGACAGCAGGGGAAGGCTCAGAACCGGCGCTGCGGTGGGCGTGGGACCGGACATGGAAGCTCGGGCAGAAGCCCTTCTGAAAGCCGGCGCGGATGTGATCCTCATTGACACCTCTCACGGACATTCCAAAAACGTCATTGACGCGGTAAAACGCCTGAAAAGCACTTTCAGCGACATTGAATTGGTTGCAGGGAACGTGGCGACTGCAAAAGGCGCGGAAGACCTGATTGCCGCGGGTGTGGACGCGGTGAAAGTCGGCATCGGTCCCGGTTCGATCTGCACCACCCGCATTGTGGCAGGCATCGGCGTGCCGCAGATCACGGCGATCATGAACTGCCGCTCCGCTTGCAGCAAAACCGGCGTTCCCATGATTGCCGACGGCGGGATCAAATTTTCAGGAGATGTTACAAAAGCCATCGGCGCGGGCGCGCATTCGGTCATGATCGGCGGACTGTTTGCCGGAACAGAGGAAAGCCCCGGTGAAACCATATTTCTGCAAGGGCGCAGCTACAAAGTTTATCGGGGCATGGGGTCTTTGGAAGCCATGAAGCAGGGAAGCAAAGACCGATATTATCAGTGCGGAGGAGACGAGACAGAAACAGACAAACTGGTTCCCGAAGGAATTGTGGGCAGGGTTCCATGCAGAGGCTCGATTGCCGACAATGTTTTTCAATTGGTCGGAGGTTTGAAAGCCGGTATGGGGTATGTGGGATGCCGCACCGTTGAAGACCTGAGAGAAAAAGCCAGATTTATCAAAATCAGCGCGGCAGGCTTGCGGGAAAGCCATGTTCACGGCGTCATCATCACCAAGGAAGCCCCCAACTACCGTTTGGATTGAGAATTGAGAATTGAGAAATAGCATCGTAGATGTGAAATATTTGTAGCAAGAAATATTTGTAGCGGAATATATTGATAAATGTCTAATTTTGTTCATCTTCACATTCATACCCAGTACAGCCTTTTAGACGGAGCCATACGCATTGACCCGCTCCTGAAACGGGCAAAAGATTTCGGCATGGATGCTGTGGCGATTACCGACCACGGCACCATGTTCGGAACCCTTGAGTTTTATGAAAAAGCCCTGAAAGCAGGGATAAAACCAGTCATCGGCTGCGAATGCTATCTCGCGCCCCGCCGGCTTACCGATAAAACTTCCTCAGACAGCAAAAGTCTTTATCATTTAGTTTTGCTCGCGGAAAATCAGGAAGGCTATCAAAATCTCTGTCAATTAGCAAGCATTGCCCAATTAGAAGGCTTTTACTACAAACCCCGCATTGACAAAGAAATTTTAAGAAAACATGCCAAAGGACTGATTGCCCTATCTGCCTGTCTTCACGGCGAAATTCCTTCGCTGATTCAGGAAGGCAAGGCAAAGCAGGCAGATGAGGCGGCGCGCTTTTATCTCGATGTTTTCGGAGAGGGAAATTTCTTTCTGGAAGTTCAGAAAAACGGGCTTGAAGCGCAGGAAAAAGTCAATCAGGCGGTATTAGATATGAGTCATCGGCTTTCCATTCCGTTAGTTGCCACCAATGACTGCCATTATCTTGACAAAGCAGATGTCCGGGCCCATGAAGTGCTGCTCTGCATTCAGACCGGCAAGACAATGAATGACAAAGACCGCTTCAAATTCGGAACAGACCAGCTTTATTTCAAGCCGGTTGAAGTCATGGCGTCGGATTTCAAAGACTATCCCGGATCGTTGCAACATACCGGAGAAATTGCAAATCGCTGTCATATCGAGTTTGACTTCAAGACCTATCATTTTCCGAAATTTGAGGCAAATTCAGGACAGAGCGCGGATGAAATTTTTGACCGAAAAGTGCGGGAGGGATTTACCGGGCGGCTGGCGCAGATAAGAGTCAAACATCCTGATATTGATGAAAAAGTTTATAACGAGCGATTAGACTATGAAATTTCTGTCATAAAAGAAATGGGGTTTCCGGGGTATTTCCTCATTGTGGCGGATTTTATTCAGTACGCCAAGCAGCATCATGTCCCAGTGGGACCGGGTCGCGGTTCGGCCGCGGGCAGTATGGTTGCGTATTCACTCGGCATTACTGACTTGGATCCTATCGAACACGGACTCATTTTCGAGCGGTTCTTGAATCCCGCCCGTATCACTATGCCCGATATTGACGTGGATTTCTGCATCAACGGCAGAGAAAATGTCTTCAAATACGTGGTGGAAAAATACGGGGGCGGGGATTATGTCGCGCAGATTATCACTTTCGGAAAACTCAAAACCCGCGCCGTGATCCGTGATGTGGGCAGAGCCTTGGATATTCCTCTGCGGGAAGTGGACGCCATCGCGAAGATGGTGCCGGATGTGCTGAATATCAGCTTGGATGAGGCATTGAAACAGGAGCCGAGACTTCGGGAACTCGTCAATCAGAAGCCTGAAATCGCTGACTTGATTAACATCTGCCGCGTCTTGGAAGGGCTTCCGAGACACGCATCCACGCACGCCGCTGGTGTAGTCATCGGAGACAAACCCCTTACCAATTATCTCCCGCTCTACAAAGGGAAAAAAGACGAAGTTGTAACCCAGTTCGACATGAAATATGTTGAAAAAATTGGATTAGTCAAATTCGATTTTCTGGGACTTCGCAACCTCACGGTGATCGAACATACGCTGTCGCTCATCGCCGCCCAGCAAGGCGCCGCGCCCGATCTGCTGAATTTGGATTTTAACGATGCGGAAACCTATCAACTCCTTTCCAAAGGCGACACGACCGGCGTGTTTCAGTTGGAAAGCTCCGGCATGAAAGACCTGCTGACACGCCTGAAACCCGCATGTTTTGATGATATTGTCGCATTAGTTGCACTATATCGTCCGGGTCCTTTGGACAGCGGCATGGTGGATGATTTTGTGGAGCGCAAGCACGGCAGGAAAAGAGTAGAATATCTTGTTCCTCAATTAGAGCCAATTCTGAAGTCCACCTACGGCGTTATTGTGTATCAGGAACAGGTGATGAAAATCGCCAGCGTGCTTGCCAATTACTCCATGTCCGAAGCCGACGGTCTGCGGAAAGCCATGGGAAAGAAAATTGCCGAAATCATGGCGGAACACCGGGGGCGTTTTATCAAAGGCTCGGTCGAAAACGGCATTGCGGAGAGCAAATCAGCGCAGCTTTTTGATTTGATGGAGAAATTCGGAGGGTACGGTTTTAATAAGACATTAGACAAAGGCACTGAAATCTGTACCGCCGAAGGCATTAAAAAAATAGAAGATTGCGAGGCAGGCAATGAAGTCATCACTTTAACAAGAGACGGAAGTTATACTCATTCCCGAATTATTGCGCTGCACGATCACAGTCAGGTGCTGATTTGGGAAGTCATATTCGATGACGGAAGTGCTGAAAAATGCACGCTTGACCACAAATGGCTCACAAAGTACGGACAATTGCCGCTTTGGGCAATCATCAAGATGGATGAGCAAGTCTGGGGAATTGTTTCCCGAAAAGAGCCAAGTCCGACTAATAAAGCGGTTTTAAAACCCGCTCTACTGGAAGATTGCACAGCAGGTTTAGAAGCCGCTTTACCGAAAGATTGTAGAGCGGGTTTAAAACCCGCTTTACCGGAACATTTGCCTCAGCCAGATATTTCCGACCTTCCTGAACGGACTCCGGGGCCGGATATAATTTTCAGAAAACCCGTGCAACTCTCTTTTCTCGGATGGCGGCAGGGCTATGACCTTGAAATAGACCATCCTGAACATAATTTTGTGCTGGCATCGGGGCTGTGCTGCTCCAATTCCCATTCCGCCGCTTACGCCCTGATTGCCTTTCAGACCGCATATCTCAAAGCGCATTATCCTGTGGAGTTTATGGCGTCATTGCTCACGAGCGAAATGCACTCCACAGACGGCGTGGTCAAATATATCGCCGAGTGCCGGAGCCACAGCATTCCCGTTCTGCCGCCGGATATTAACGAAAGCGGCAAAGAATTTACCGTGAGCAATTCAAAAATCCGCTTCGGTCTGGTGGCGGTGAAAAACGTGGGAGAAACCGCCATTGAAGCCATCATGGAGTCAAGAGCGCAGCACGGCAGATTTTCTTCTCTCTTTGACTTCTGCGAGAAAGTTGATCTGAAAAAAGTCAACAAGCGGGTCGTTGAAAGCCTGATCAAATGCGGCGCGTTTGACGCTGCCGGCGCGTACCGCTCCCGGATGATTGCCGCATTGGAAGATGCGCTTGACTACGGGCAGCGGGTTCAGCGGGAAAAATCGGGTCCGCAAATGTCTCTCTTCGGCGGGGGCGGCAGCCCCACAGAGAAAATCAACCCGCCTTCTCTGCCCGAAATGTCCGAATGGGATGAGAAAGAACTTTTGTCTTTGGAAAAAGAATCACTCGGTTTTTACATCACGGGGCATCCCTTAGGCAAATTTGAGGCAATGCTGAACCGCTTCGGCAATGTCAACACCTTGTCAATAAAGGATAAAAATGACGGCGCAAGCATCAAAATCGGCGGGATTGTCACCAACATCAAGACCATCAAAGACAAAAAAGGAGAGACAATGGCATTTCTCACAGTGGAAGACATGCACGGCGCTGTGGAAATTACGGTGTTCTCCTCAATTTACGCTTCGGCAAGAGATATGATCGCAGACGACAAGCCCATACTGGTTCATGGGGAATTGCAGAAAGATGAAAATTCGATAAAAATTGTCGCAAATTCGGTTACGCCGATGGACAAGGCTGAGGAAAGCCTGATCCAGAGTCTCCGTTTCCGCTTGGATCTGACGAAAACCGACCGGGAGCTGCTGCTGAAACTGCGTGATATTCTGAAAAAACATTCGGGGCAGTGTCAGGCGCAGATTTGTCTGCTGAATCCGGGCATAAGCGAAGTTGAGATTGAACTGCCCGACACGATGAAGCTAAAGGCGGGTGCAGAATTGACTCGTGAAGTCAATGCCCTGACCGGATATGAGGCTGTGGAAACCGTGTGCAAGGCTGCGCCTGCTCCTGTAAAGAGCAACGGAAGCGGCAGGAATGGGTTTGGGCGGAAGTAGGCGTATTAAATTCCCCTTGCTTGCGGCAACAAACTTTTTCGTCTTTCCGTCTGCCGACCGGTCAGCCTTTTTGTTGCTTTTTAACCTCTTACTCTCAGTTATTAAATTTTACTGTTGATTATATCTTGCAAAATAACCTTCTATTTCCGGTCGCAGTTCAATTCCGATTCTCTCAAAAATATCAAGCAAGTCATGATATGCGCCTATGCCACCGAGAAAATTCCAAAACTCATCCGCAACTTTCAACTCATTTTTAAGGTCCAACATTCCCCGCATTGTCCAACGATTATAAGGTTGCGGTTCATAAGGATTATAAGGAATTGCAATGAGAGATTGAACATCTGTATCAGGGTTTGTTGCAAGTGTTGCAGCAATCCATTCCAAAAGCGTGCGCTTGAATTCTTTAAAACCGCCGGCATTCGGTTTTGCTGTCTTGAGGTCAATAAGATAAACAGTTCCGTTTTGAGCGACAAGTTTAATATCAATTTTCGTCGGTTTGACGATTTTCATTTCTCCCTGTCTGCAAACGGCTCTGATAGCATTAATTTCCTCCGCTTTGTTCGGAGATGAAGCGGCTGTTGTTAATCCGTCTATTATATTTTGAATAACTCTGTGCGCTTCCGATGAGATTTGTTTTCCCGCTGTCTGTTGTGATGTAGCGGCTGCAAAACCTGAGGTTGATGCAAGCGCCAATGCAACCGGCTCAAAAATACTTGTGCCGAAATTCGTGTTCAGAGAATGTATGAAGGAAAACAATGCCATCCTGTCTCTGCCGAGTAATCTTGTATGAAATGGCATTGATGACGGCTCCGGCTTGTAGTTCTGAAATTTTTTGCGGAGGCTTGATTTCAGAACCTCTTCGATTTGTTGTATTTGCAGATTAGTTAAAGGCATTTTGTTTTCTGTTTTTTACTCACATTTTTTTAAATGAAAAATTATTTCCGAATATGCCCCTTTGTCTTTTTCGGTGCGGTTCAATACCGGTCTCTTATACTGATTGACAATCTGCATTCCTGCATTTTCGGCAATCGCAGGATACATATTATACTTATCATTTGCCACGAGGAAAATATCATAATCCTCTGCCAAAAATTTTTTGCAGTTGTTCAGAACATCCGATATGCCCTGAATATAACTCTCTTTTGCCTCTCTGCCCTGTCCTTTGTAAAGAGAGCCGATTTCCGAATCATCTTTTCTCTCAAAGCCGAAAAGCTCGTAAGCATAAGCGTGCTGTTCATGATAGTTAATCAGTCCGACATAAGGCGGGCTTGAAAAAATACCTCTGATTTTCTGCTTTGTTACCAGTCCCGCAAATACAGGATTTTTCTTTTCAAGCTCACTCATGATGTCTGTTGTTCTGCTGTCGCCGCTGAGACATACCTGAAAAGTATCAGTTCTCAATTTATTAAACCGAGCAAGGCGTTGAACCGTATCTTTGCTGTATGTTTTCCACCATTTAAGAATAGAAAAAAGCGGTTTGCATATTTTTCCGTGTTTTGCACAGTAATATATCGTGCTGATCGGTTCTTTCAGAGTTGCCAAATCAGCGTGAGTCGTGGCTCTGCATGAGCGTATGGTTCGGCTTAATATGACAGCCATTATTTTCTTCGTATCAGGATTTTTTATTTTTTTAATTTCGTCAAAAACAAACTGAATTTCATTCCTGATATGATGCAAATACCATTTACCGAGAAAATTGTCAGATGTATCCTGTTTTAATTCAATATGATACTCTTTAACAAGGCTGTTAAAAGTCGGAAGAAATTCTTTTTCTTTTTCATCTCCGTAGCTATTTTCGTCAATTTCTCCCCGCCTGACCTTGTACTTGTATTCCGGAACCGGAAAATATTTATTGTTAAACTCACAAAGTGATTTCAGCAAGCTGTCCTCAAACTCAATTATATGTGAATCGGAAATAAATTGTGTAAGCAATCCGGTTATTCGGTTAATTTCAATCTGAACATCAGGAAGCTTGTATTTTATAATTTTACAATTTCCGATCAGCGCATTGAAAGCCGAAACATCAATGCCTATGGCATGTATTCCCAATTCGCAGGCTTGTACCAATGTCGTTCCGCTCCCGGAAAACGGATCAAGAACAATATCGCCTTTTGCAAAATAACTCTCCTTTTTGAAATTATCTGTATGACCGTCCAAAAAGTATTCCGCAAGCTGAGGAATAAATTTCCCCTTGTAAGGATGAAGGCGGTGAACGTGTTTTGTGGTTTCCGCTTCTTTATACTGCTCAAAGGATAATGCCCAGTTTAAATCCTCTCCGAGTTGATTTTTCCATGAAATTTCCCGCTTGCCGCTGTAAGACTTATAGTATTCGATAAGTTCCTGTTTTGAAACCTGTATTGTTCCGTTATTGCCGAACTTTCTTATCCTGCCGTATTGAATCAGATAAGAAATATTGGACGTTGTAACAGTTTTGCCGAGATATTCCGTAGCCCATTCGCTCGCTTCTTTTATTGAGAAGAAAATTTCCATGTCAATTTCTTTCATGATTAAACTTCCATTAACTTACCGTCACTTCATATCATCATGCTAATCGTTTGTTATTAAAATAATTTTTCCCTGATAACAAATTATCACAATCAAAAAGTAAAATACTTCATAAACTATCAGCTATTACTTGTCAAGCTTTTTGATAATATTAAGATATTTCAGCCAGATAAATCCATAGCAATTCAGGGTGAATCAGAAACGGCTTCGGGCGGAAACAGGCATTTTTACGCACAAATCGCATATCAGTCAAATTCATTCAGCCAGCGCATCTGATTTTTCATCTGTTCCGCCGTCACATTTTTCAACAGATTTCTCAGCCTTCTGATAATTGCTCCTGTCGTGCATCTTGCTGTGAAGATCACTCCGTAATGCTCTTTTCCGGAAGAGGCGTATTCATCGCATCATTTGACAAAATCACCGAAATTATCAGTCAGCACTGCTCTTTTCTCGGAAACCGCAAAATCAAACTGCACGTCATCGTCTTCGGCATTCATTCCGACCTCATGCGAACTGACAGCATTATGTCCGTACTCACGGAGCGCCTTCGCAATTTTCCAGCTCAGATTCTCATTGAGATATATTTTCAGTGCGCTCATGAGTCATTCTTTCAATGACCGGCTGCCAATATTCATAAGATGCCTGTTCAAGCAGCCTGTCCATTTCTTCTCTGTGATCGTGATAATAAGACAGTGCGTCATGAATCTGTGCTGAGGACAGTTGCGGAAAATCCCATAAAATATCCTCTACGGAACTTCCGAGCTGATACTGCTCAACAACGGTGCGAACCATAATACGTGTTCCTAGAATAACGGGTTCTCCGCTTCCGACTCCCCGGATTTTGACAATATAGGGATGCTCCGTCCTTTCGACAGGTTTTCCATGATATATATTTTCCATCATCATCTGATTCTCTGAATATGTTTGTTACTGAGGTTGTATAACTCTGCCTGCATAGCAATTAACTCTTTAATTTAAAATTGTTGCAAAAGTCTGAGCATTGACTGTCAGGCAACTTTTCCCTGATAACAAATTATCACAGTCAATTCGGAACAGAACAATTGACAAATTATTGAACTTTCATAATACAGTCGGAAAAGAGTGTCAAGCTTTTTCATAACATCAAAATATTTCAAACAGACCCGCTCCATGCCGGTTCAGGGAGAATCAGAAAGGGCTTCGGGCGGGAAACGGATGTTTTTAATTCTCCTCTTGTTCCCTGCGGACATGGCGGATTTTTGAATCCCGCAGATTTTCAGAAAGTTATTTTTGCTGAGAAAAAAATAACGACCGAATTAAGCGGCTGTAGGAGATTGGCGAACCCTTTCAACCGAAAACTCGCCCCCCGCCCGTTGCAACGTCGGGGTGAGCTGCTGTTTTGTCTCGTAGCATCTGCATATTTATCCATTAGACATTTTCGGAAATAAGCGATGAATCTCTCGCAAAGGGCGCAGAGAACGCAAAGAAAGAAAGAAAGAAAGATTTCTCGCTACGCCCGAAATGACATTCCGACAGCTTTGCGGCCCCCGGCTAAGAATAGACGCGGGAGACTCAGCCGCTTATTTCCGATAGTGTCTAATTATTTAAATACTCGGGAAGTTCGGTCGTGTCGTCCGCGACAGCCCGTTCAAGCTGCTTGCGGGTCAGTTCCCGCGCCTCTCTCAATTTCGTTTTTCTCAGATTCGTACCGTTCAGATTTGCGCCTTCAAGGTCCGCGCCGTTCAAATTTGCGCCGGAAAGATTTGCCTTGCTCAGATTTGCCTTGCTTAAATTCGCATAACTCAGATTTGCTTTGCTCAAATCAGCGTCTTTCAAATCCGTATGCGTCAGATCAATAAAGCTGACATCCGCATAACTCACATCCGCATAACTCACATCCGCATCGCTCAGGTCTGCGCCGGAAAGATTTGCCCCGCTCAGATTTGCGCCGTTCAAATTTGCTTCTAAAAGATTGGCACCGGAAAGATTGGCGCCGGAAAGATTTGCCCCGCTCAGGTCCGCGCCGATCATGTTTGCAAGAATCAGATTGGCGCCGGAAAGATTGGCGCCCCAGAGTGTGGCATAACTCAGGTCTGCGCCGGAAAGATTTGCCCCCCTCATGTCCGCCTCAAGCAGATTCGCATAACACAGATTGGCGTAACGTAAATCCGCTTCGCTGATATTCACGCTGCTGAGGCTGAGTTCGTTCAGGGCGGCTTTGCTCAGATTAAATCCTCGCAGATTGAAACGGTGTTTGGAAAAATTTCCCTGTTCCGAAGCATTTAAAAAAGAGACAAATTTATAAAAGTCGTCATTGTTTTCAAAAAGCCTCAGGGTCCCGTCAGGGTATCGCTTCTTTTTTTCTTCTTCCGGGAAAAAGCTGAAAATTTCCGTGAGCCAGTGAAGCAGCGCCGACAGCAGATTTGCCTCGGTCTTGAGCGGATCGGCGTTCCGACCGGACTCGTGTTTCAGGAGATAGACATGACTCAGCGCCAGCTTGAAAAATGTCTCCAACGGCGTGAAAAGTTCTTTTGCATCGCTGTTCCGGGCGGCAATGACGTCTTGCAGAAACGGAATGTGGTCATCCGGGGAAAGCGCGACCCCGCCGAAAATAAAATAAAGATCGCCTGCCATCATGTCACAGCTTTTTTCGGGTCTGCCGGTTCGGAAAATTTCCGTTGTCTCTTTTAGCAGATCGAAAAATGCTTCTGCCGTGAGATAATCTTTGATGGTCTTGTGAATAAAAGAAAAAGCGTTTTCTTCCAGTTCCTTGAAAAAGAAACTCACCGCCAAGGTCCGGCAGATGTCTTCTATCTGCTGCTCGTTTTTCAGCTCAACGACATCCAGGCCGTAGAGCGTGTTTTCCTTTTTCAGCGCCTCGATCAGCGCGCCGATTTTGATGCTTTCCTGTCCGCGGCGGAACAGAATGAATGCCACGGTCCGTAAAAAACGGTTATAGGTTTTCTCATCCGGCAGATGGCTTCTGTTGGGATGACGCTGCCATTTTTTCAGGTAAGTCCAGCGGATAATGGTTCGGTATATATCCCCGCGGGAAATCTGTTCTTTCTGCAAATCTCCCATCAACTGGCGTCCCTCTGTGTCGGAGAACATCATCGCGGCAATGGTCAGCAGAATGGGCTGATGAATGAGGTCTTCCAGATGGCTGGCGACAAAATCTTCATATTGCAGAACCGGCTTCACCCGCTTCTGTTCGCAGTATTTTTTCAGCCATGTCTCAACCTGCGCTTTGGAGAAATCTTCAATTTCATATAAATGGTAGTCCCCGCTGAACGAGGGCTGAATTTGTCTCACAAACTGGGAGCGTCCGGTAAGTATCAGATTGAATTTGGAATCTTCCCGGCTGTTGACTTCTGCGGAAAGATGGAAGAGATGGCGGATAAAGTCTTTCAGGGCAATATCCGCGCCGTCTGTGATCTGCCGTTCATCCATGCCGTCAAGAATCACTACCGAAGACTTTCCGTAAAAAAAATCTTCGCTCTGAATAAAAGGCGTCCGCAGCGATAAGATTCTGATTTCATTCTCATCCAATCTGCCGAGATTCTTAAATTCATACATCAGAATATATGTTTTTTCAGGCGGCTTTTCCTGCTTTTCTTTTTCAAGAAGGGTATGCGTCAGCATCAGAACAGTCGAGGTTTTTCCGTGTCCGGGCTGACCGTGTATGATAATGGGGTCTGCAGATGCCAGAACGGTATTTCTCAGCGATTCGATGATATTGGGAATATGCTTTGCCTCTGTTTCTGTTTTTTTATCTCTGATTTTATTTTCCCAGTATTTTGCCGATGGCGTCACATAAACCTGCCAGAGCGTAAGATCAGAATCAATGGGCAGGGGATCGCCGGTGAGTGTTTTTAAAATTGCGTTGGTATGAGAGATGATCTGTTCTTCTGTCATCTGAAGCACCTTTCTGATATTTCTATTATTTCAAATCAGTTATGATCCGGAACCCTTATTCTTTGCGATCTTTGCGTCTTTGCGAGAGATAAATAAAGTTTCTCGCAAAGATCGCAAAGAAAAAAAGCCGTCTGAGCCGCGGGCTGATTTAATTTTAGGTTTATACCGAATCTCTTTTGACTTTATATGATATTTTTTCCCCGGAGGGGTTTCCCGCAGAGATCACAGAGCGTGAAAAAACCGCAGAGATCACAGAGAATTTTTTAAACGCTCTGTGTTCTCCGTGGGTTTTTCTTCTCTGTGATCTCTGTGGGAAACAAAATGAGAGAATACTTTCAACAGAGATTCAGTATTATGCTATCATAAACAGATGCAATCCGCAAATCATTTCTATCTGTCTGTAATTACAATTTATAAGAAATATCCCGACATATTTTTAAAAATAAAGATTATAAAATTATTTACTTTTTACGATTATTATGTCATTTTTTAATAAAAGATGAATACACAAATATAACGGAGAGAAAAACAGCACTTTCACAACTTCGCTACAAGTTTTTCTTTGCGATCTTTGCGAGAAACAGCAAAGCGAGAGATAATACCGAATCTCTTTTGACTTTATATGATATTTTTTCCCGGAGGGGGTTTCCCACAGAGATCACAGAGCGTGAAAAAACCGCAGAGATCAC
>DZCT01000773.1 GCA_022736535.1 Desulfatirhabdium butyrativorans
TTTATCTGCCATGTCTGTGTAAGTCTGTGTGTGTCTGTGGCTTAAATTGCTGACGGAATCGGCTTCGCCGTTTCAGAATCGGTTTCTTCCGCTTCTGTTTCCCCGGCTTTCCGTGTGCGGGCAATGAGCAGATACGCGGCTGGCACGACAAAGAGCGTGAGAAATGTTCCCAGCGTCATGCCGCCCACGATGACCCATCCGATCTGCTGTCGGCTTTCCGCGCCCGCTCCATGAGCCAGCGCGAGCGGAATACACCCGAGAATCATGGTTCCGGCTGTCATCAGAATGGGGCGCAGTCGCATGACTGATGCCTCCAAAATCGCTTCCGCCTTTGTTTTTCCCTCATCCTGCAACTGATTGGCAAACTCCACCATCAGAATACCGTTTTTCGTGACTAATCCGATGAGCGTAATCAAGCCCATCTAGCTGTAAATATTCATGGTATTGCCGGTCAGATAAAGAGCGATCATTCCGCCGAGAGTGGAAAGCGGAACGGTCAGCATGATGACAAAGGGATCCACAAAACTTTCAAACTGCGCCGCCAGCATCAGATAAATAAAAGCTAAGGACAGAAAAAATGTCGTCATAAGGCTGGAGCCGGATTCCCGGTATTCCCGCGACTGTCCGTCATAATCCACCAGAGCATGTTCCGGCAGGATATTTTTGGCAGCGGATTCCAGAAACGCCAGCGCCTCGCCCTGAGAATAGCCGGGCGCGAGATTCGCCGTGATGATGACAGCCCGCAGTTTGCTGAAATGATTCAGACTTTGTGCAGTGACGCTCTCGCTTACACTCACAAGATTGGAGAGTTTCACCATTTCCCCGCCCGGTGAACGCACATATATCAGGCTCAGATCATCCGGCGTGCTGCGGAATCGGTCTTCGGTTTTGACAATGACATCATACTGTTCCCCTTCCATTTTGAAACGGGTCACGTTCCGTCCGCCCATCAGGGATTCGATGGTTTTGCCGATGGTCTGCACCGAAATTCCCATATCCGCTGCCTTGTCCCGGTTAA
>DZCT01000417.1 GCA_022736535.1 Desulfatirhabdium butyrativorans
ACAAAGTTCAACGGCGCGATTAGCGTCTGTGATATTGATAAGTTTGTAACATGCAATACAGTTTGTTGTGTTATTTTTGTCAAGCTATTTCAGAATTAAATAACCCCAGCAAGACACAGCGACGACGATTGCTGCTAAAAATGCACAGAACAATATCACAATCTTGTTATTGCCGCCGAGCATAACATACGCACCACCGAGGATTGCTGGTAAAAATGCATAGGATGTCGCAAACATGCTTATGCCCATGCTGTCGTCGCCTATCCTTCCGCCGGTAGATTGGTATATGATAGCCAATATGATGATAATCCCAATTCCTGCAACCAAAGCGCCTACACAAAACCGTAGCAAGGCAAATAAACAGCCTTCAAAAATAGATACAGTTATTTTCGACAACGTTTTCTCCTCCTAACATGGGTTAGTTGATGCAGACTTTTCTGACCTGAATCAGATCCGCAAATCCTGCGAAAATTTTTTCAATGCCGTCCTGTTTCAGGGTTCTCATCCCGTCTTTGATTGCCTGTTCCCGCATCTGATCCACCGTAGCCTGAGACTGAATCTTATTCTTCATATCGCGGGTTCCCAGCAGAAGTTCATGGATACCCATTCGTCCGCTGTAACCGGTCTGGTTGCATTTATCGCATCCCCTGGGTCTGTTCAGCGTCAGATCGGAATTATAGGGATACATCTCGTGCATTTTATTCATCTCAAAATAGTCTTTGCCGTATTCCCGAATCAGATCATCGTATTCCTGCTGATCCGGATGGTATTTTTCCTTGCAGTTTTTGCACAAAGTACGAATCAGCCGCTGTGCCAGAATACACAATACCGCGTCAGCAAAGTTGAACGGGTCCATGCCCATATCCAGAAGACGGGTAATACTTTCCGGCGCACTGTTGGTATGAAGGGTGGAGAACACCAAATGTCCGGTCAGAGACGCTTCGATGCCGATATGCGTGGTTTCTTTATCGCGCATTTCGCCGACCATAATCACGTCCGGGTCAGCTCGCAGAAACGCACGCATGGCTCTGGCAAAATCAAAGCCGATTTTAGGCTGCACCTGTACCTGACGCAATCCTCTTTGCGTGATTTCTACCGGGTCTTCGGCAGTCCATATTTTGGTCTCGACCTTGTTGATATATTTCAATGCGGAATGCAGGGTTGTGGTTTTACCGGAACCCGTAGGACCGCAGACGAAAATGATGCCGTAAGGCTGACTGACGCAACTGACAAATCCTTCGTAATTGCGTTTTGAAAACCCCATCTTATCCAGCGGCAGCGGTTCACCGGCAGCAAGAATACGCATGACAATATCTTCCACGCCGCCCTGGGTCGGAATGGTTGCCACACGGAGTTCGATGTCGTTATCTTTGCCCGGGGCAAATCGCTTGAACTGGATTTTGCCGTCCTGAGGCTTGCGCCGTTCCGCGATGTCAAGACCGCACATAATCTTGATACGGGATATCATTGCAGCTTTATAAGTATAAGGAATTTTCATATTATAAAACTGACACGCGCCGTCTATCCGTATCCGCACCCGCACATCCTGCTTTCCGGGATAAGGCTCGATATGAATATCCGAAGCGTTTCGGCTTCTGGCGTCAATGATGATTTTGTTGACAAGCTTGACAATGATGCCGCTTTCTTCGGAAACCAGATCGCTTTCCAGATCGCCGATATCGTCATCGCCTTCCACGCCCTTGAGCAGTTCGTCAGAGATGGCTTCTATGTCTAATTCAACGCTTTCTGTTTTCTTTTTCCTGCCCGTAAACAGATCAATGTATTCGTGAACATCTTCTGCCAGCGCGACGCAGAATTCAACAGGATTGTTGGGAAAAACAGTTTTGACTTCATTGATCTTCTGAAAATTCTGGGGATCATCCACCGCAACGACAATCTTGTCGCCTTCACTGCGCAAAGGCACCCAGACATTTTTTTTCAGAAAAGGAACTTTCAGCCCCTTGAGCAGGTTACTCGGAATTGCTGTATTTTCATCGTATTCTATAAAGGGAACATTGTAATATTGTGCAAGGGACCTTCCCAAATCTTTTTTCGGAATTTTCAGCGCTGTCAGTAAATAGGTCTCAATGGATTCATTTTTCTTGTTTGATTCAACAATAGCATTTTTGAGTTCTTTGGGCGTGAGCAGATGATCTGCAAGAAGAACATTGAACTTGTTGTTGGAGAGCCTCGCGGTCCGTTTCTGGTTATACAGACCGATGCCGATCATTCTTGCCAATTCTTCCGCAATTCTTTCATCAATTTTTGAATAAGGCTTGTCATCTTTCCGGTTGATCGCCTGCATGGCCCCCATGAGGTATTTCTGAAAAAAGATGGGCGCTGCCAGTGCCTGCTTTGTGATGATGCCTGTTTTTTCATCCCAGCTTTTATCGAATTTCAATCCCGGATCAATGGCTGTCAGTTCTTTTTCATCATAGACATTTTTGATATTGACAAGCCTTTGTCTGTGCGCGGCGTAACCGGTGATGCTGACGGGGGATACCGCAATGCGTATTTCTTTGATTTCATTGCCGGTTTTGACCCGTGATACCAATTCGCGTGTTTCGCCGTCCAGCACATAAATCGTGATTCTCTCGGAATTGAACAGATCGGCAAATTCCTCAATCATGCTGATCAGAATCTCATCCAGATTTTTGGCAGAATAGATTCTGTTTCCGATTTTTTGGAGTTTCAGCCTCAGTTCCACATCCGGCGAAGCCTGTTTGGCGCGGGGATCCGGCATTTTAAGATGTGTGACAGACAGGTTGGGTTTGCCTGTCCCCTGCTGTTTGGCGGCATCGTCCGTTCCAAGCATCTTGAGGCCCGGAATCTTGAGTTTGGTCGCATCAGGTTTTTTTAACATATTCATAATTACACCGGTCGTTATTCAGAAATAAAATGTTTCTCGCAAAGGCGCGAAGGACGCAGAGATTTTTTTATAAAAAAGTTTTCCTTTGTGAGAAACAAAAAAAGTTTTTATCCGCACTTTCTGTATCTCTGCGGGAGATCAATGTTTCTCGCAAAGTCCGGGTCTGATTTTAGCCGGGGCCGCAGAGATTTTTTTATAAAAATGCTTTACTTTGCGCTCTCTGCGCCAAAGCTAAGAATAGACGCGAGAAACAAAATACGATAAGGTCTATTTGCTGTCCCGTTTCTGATAATTTTCATAAATTTTTCTCGCGCCGCCGCCGATCAGCAGCACCGCGATCAGATAAAAAGAAAAGCGGGTAAAATTAATAAAAAAAGAAGAGACCTGCATCTGCTGCAACTGAACAACTTTCTGCGGCATGGCGAAAAATATGCCGATTCCTGCCGCCACCAGCGCAATCCCCCATATCATCTGAATCAGAGTTTTGTCATTTGTCATGATTTGTCACGCATTATCGGAAAAACGCTGCCGGAAAAATGTAGTAGGGTGGGCATGAAATGCCCACCAAAATGTTATTTCAGCAATTTTCCTTTGAAATCTGCTTTCCGTTTTTCAAGAAATGCAGTAGTGCCTTCTTTTGCATCCGGGCTGGCGTAGCAGAGCGCGAACGCGTCGCATTCGATCTCACAGCCTCTGACAATATCAACATTCAGACCGCTGTTGACCGCCTGCTTTGCCGCACGAAGCGAGACTTTGCCCCGGGCCGCAATCTCTTTGGCGGTTTTCAGCACTTCTGCCATGAGCGATTCCGGGGGGCATACCTTGTTGACCATTCCGATTTCACGGGCTTCAGTTGCGGAAATCATTTTTCCGGTAAAGATCATTTCTTTTGCCGTTGCCGCGCCGATCAGTCTCGGCAGACGCTGGGTTCCGCCGAATCCGGGAATAATGCCGAGCGTGATTTCCGGCAGTCCGAATTTTGCCTTTTCCGAAGCATAGATAAAATCACATGCCAATGCCATTTCGCTGCCGCCGCCCAGGGCAAAGCCGTTGACAGCCGCAATCACGGGTATGGACAGCTCCTGAAGCCTGCTGATGACCGCCTGTCCTTTTTTGGAAAAAACTTTTGCCTGAAGCGAATTGCAGGTGGCAAGCTCCGAAATATCCGCGCCCGCAATAAACGCTTTTTCACCCGCGCCGGTCAGAATCAGCACTTTGATATCTTCGTTTGCCGAAATCTCATCCAGTGCCTGAGAAAGTTCGGTCAGGAGGCTGTTGTTCAACGCGTTTAAGGCTTTGGGACGGTTGAACGTGATGGTCGCAATGCTGTCTTCCGTCTGAAACATAATGTTTTCGTATGTCATTCTGTCTGTTCCTTAAAATATAAATTTTTTTATTCTCTCTGCTTGTACTTTATAATTTGAACTTTTTCTCGCTCCCACGCTCCGCGTGGGAACGTCCCCGGCGGGCGCCTTTACAAACTAAGTTTCTTTAAGAAACTTAGTTTGTTGAAATACGGACGCG
>DZCT01000418.1 GCA_022736535.1 Desulfatirhabdium butyrativorans
GCTCCACGCCGAAACCGTAATATTCGCCCTCTCCGACCGCTCTCCATTCAAACATTTTCTCACGGGCGGCAGGATCGGCAAAAATTTCGTTTTTGGCAAAAGCGCGGATAAAGCGGTTCAGGTCTTGAGCGGTTGTCACAAGACCGCCCCCGCCCCATTCCGCAGAAAGCATCTGAAATGATGTGTAATCCAATTGCCCCATATAGACATGAGAGATGCCTCTGCCGGCGATAACCGGAAGGGCAGGTTCACGGAAGATCATGTAGGTATGAGTCATGCCCAACGGATCAAAGAGCAGTTCCCGATAGACTTCATGCAGCGCATTTCCGCTCACGGATTCTATAATGAGACCGAGCAGTTGATAATTGGTATCCGCATAATGAAATCCTTCTCCCGGCGGGAAAAGCGGCGTCAGGCGGCTTTTGGCGTATTCGATTGTCTCCTCCGGAGTCCATAGTTTGTCGGGATTTTCCAGCATCAGATTGAGAAATTCGGAGTAACCGTTCTCGTCAGTATCTCCGTCAAAAAAGTAATCCGGCAAGCCGCTGGTGTGGTTGAGCAAATGGCGGACCAATATCTCATCGCCGTAAGATTTGCCTTCGTATTCATGCAGCCCTTTCATGACTTCATCTGAGAGATATTGACGAATCGGGGCGTTCACGTCAATTTTTCCGGCTTCCGACAGCTTCATCACCAGCGTGGCGCACATTGTTTTTCCCAGACTGGCGCTGCGGAACTGGTCTTCCGGCAGCATGGCGACGCCGTTTGCCGGGTCTGCCATGCCGCTTGCGCCTTGCCATGTAAAATACGGCGATTCAATCAGCATGACCGCGTTGCGGATTTCCGCATTCTCCGCTGTCACATTGTCCATCAATATCTGAAAGACATCGTATTCGTGGCGGATGTAGCGATTGTCAAGAATCGTCGTCCCTTTTTGCTCATAATTTCCCTGATCCGGCAAATCCGAGTAAACTTCAATGTCCGGGACTGAGACATGGAAAAAATTGACATCCACCCTGCCGCTCACATCAAACCAGATTTTCACAAAAAGATCGGGATTCTGTTTGTTTCCCCAGGTGACAAGCGAGTCATCGGCATAAAAATATCCCCAGATCACTTCATCTCCGCGAGTCGTTATTGCCTGTCCGCCTGCCTGCCAGAGCGCCTGAATCGCGCCTTTTTCTTCGGTGTTGATGACCGCGCCGATTTTCAGATCATTGTCAAGAGAATATCCGGCGGGTCTGTCCGAAGGCGTGTAGCCTTCCGGCGGATTGCCGTCTTCTGTTTTTTCCTCTGTATCGCTCTGTCCGTTTTCATAATAATGACGGATATATCTTTTGCTCGTGGTCGTAACGCTGTATTCGTCCGGGCTGTCGTTGCAGGGGTAGTCTGACCAGACTTTTATGTCCGGGACTGAGACATGAAAAAAATTGACATCCACGCGTCCGCCATGATCTATCCAAATTTTGACAAACAAATCAGGATTCTGTCTGCTTCCCCAGGAGACATCGGCGGGACTGGCGTAAAAATATCCCCAGATCACACGGTCCCCGGCAGCGGTTTCACCCTCGCCGCCTTTTTCCCACAGGGCATCCACATCGCCTTTTTCTTGGGTCTGAATCACGGCTCTGATCCAGAGATTGTCTGCGGGGAGACAGCCGTTGCCGTAGGCGGCACCGGCAAACAGACACAGAGCTGCCAAAATCATTGTCAAAAACATGCTGCTTTTTTTCATCATCAAATTTTCCTTTCCTTTCCTTTCCTTTCCTTTGTTTTTTGATAAAAAATATGCAAATTGCTTTCCGAAAACAAGCCTTCTATAGACAAAATCTATTTATCTCTCCGGATGAATTGAAATTAAATATTTGATTTTATAATATTGCCGAATAAAATACAGGGACTATGCACTTTGACCTTCATGTTCATACCACAATTTCTTCGTGCAGCCGCCTGAATATCGGCGATATTCTGAAATATGCTGGGGACCGGGGGCTTGACGGGGTTTGTATTACAGACCATCAGACCATGGAAATTCGGCGGCATCTCAGCGAAGGCATTCAGGAAAACGGTCTGTGTGTTGTTTTCGGCATGGAATACAGCACCTCTGACGGCGATTTTCTCATCTTCGGTCCCTTTGAGAACCTTCCCTGCGATCTCTCCGCAGTCCGGCTTCTTGAGCATGTAAAACAGCAGGGCGGCGTGGCGGTGGCCGCGCATCCCTTCAGAACAAAACGCCCGGTAAAAGAATATATTGTCCGTGAAGGCTTTTGTCAAATTATTGAAAGTCTTAACGGCAGAAACAGCGATGCGGAAAATTTGCAGGCGAATACATGGCGTCAGAAATACATGCTTGCCGAAAGCGGGGGCAGCGATGCCCACACGCTTGACGAACTGGGAAAAGTAAAAACCCGCTTTGAAATGCCTGTCCGCTCCCGCGCCGATCTCATCTTTGCCTTGCAGAACAATTTATGCAAACCGTTGGTTTTTCAAGGATAAAAAGTTTCTCGCAAAGCCCGCAAAGAAAATCTGAAAGCTTTTAAACCGTTGCGCCCTCTGCGCCTTTGCGAGAGATAATTTGCGAGAGATAAAAGGTTTCTCGCAAAGCCCGCAAAGCTCACAAAGAAAATCTGAAAGCTTTTAAACCGTTGCGCCCTCTGCGCCTTTGCGAGAAACAATTTGCAAGAGATTTCCGACACCCCTACACTTCTCTCAAATATCTCGTCGGATCCGGCACATTTGCTTCTGCAAAGCCCTTTTTTCTCAGGAGGCAACTGTCGCACTGACTGCAGGCAAGCCCTTCGGGAGAAGGATCATAGCAACTGTGAGTCATTGAGTAATCCACGCCCAATTCAATCCCTTTTCGGATAATCTGCGCTTTGCTGAGATGAATCAGCGGCGTTCTGATCTTTATTTTTGTTGGGCCTTCCACGCCCGCTTTTGTGGCAAGATTTGCCATGCGTTCATAGGCTTCGACATACTCAGGTCTGCAATCCGGATAACCGCTGTAATCTATGGCATTCACGCCGATGAAGATGTCCGACACGCCGAGAACTTCCGCCCATGCCAGCGCGTATGAAAGAAAAATCGTATTTCTCGCCGGAACATAAGTTACCGGAATTTCTGCTGACATTTCCTGTCCGCTTCGGGATTTCGGCACGCTGATATGAGCGTCCGTCAGTGCCGAACCGCCGATTTCCTTCAGATCAACATTCACAACAAGATGTCTCGCAGCACCGAGGGCATCCGCAACTTTTTCAGCGGCTTTCAACTCATAAGCGTGTCGCTGTCCGTAGAAAAAACTCAGGCTGCAAATCTCAAAGCCTTCGCACTTTGCCATTGCCATGACAGTGGTGGAGTCAAGTCCGCCGCTGGAAAGCACAATTGCCTTTTTGCTCATGTCATCTCCTTTGTAGGGTGGGCTTCGCCCACCGTCTGTCGGTAAGGCAAGATCACATCCCTGCCCTCAATCTAATCCCCCCTTGAGGGGGGCAGGGGGGTGTCGCGGGGCGGCGCAAAGTTGCTTTGGAGAAAACGCAGATGATTCTCCCGCCGGAAACACCCCCCTGCCCCCCTCAAGGGGGGATTGCCGGTTTAACTTAACGGCATTGGACGGTAAAAATGCCTACACGCTCCTTTCCACATGGGGCCATATTACTTTATGCAGTTGCAGATGCAGTCTGACTTGAAGCCGGTCTTCGAGTATCCATTCCGCAAGCCGGGCAGGATTTATCTTGCCGGCCACCGGGGAGTAAAGTAAGTGATTCCCTGCAATGCCCATACATCTGCTTATCGTGATTTCTCTTGCAAATTCATAATCTTGTCGGTTTCCAATAACAAATTTGACCTGATCTTTGTCTCCGAGTTTTTCAAGATTTTTCAGATCATTTTTGCCGCTTTCTCCGCTGGAGGGGCATTTCACATCAAGAATTTTCACACAGCGTTTGTCTGTCACGCCGATGTCAAGGCTGCCGTTGGTTTCCAGCAGGACTTCATAGCCTTTTTCGAGGAGTTTGTAAATGAGAAAACGCGTATTCTCCTGAAGCAGAGGTTCGCCGCCGGTGACTTCGACTAAAGAACATTTATAATTTTCAACCTGCTTGATTATATCAGTTAGTTCTATTTCTGTTCCTTCTTCGTAAGCATAAGTCGTGTCGCAGTAGGAACATCTCAAATTGCATCCCGAAAGTCTCACAAAAACGCAGGAAAGTCCGGCGTAAAGCGATTCTCCCTGTATGCTGTAAAAAATTTCATTCACTTTAAGCGTCATTTTTTTCCATCTTTCAACATTAAAAAAAACGGTAGTCATATAGTATTGGTGATTTCCTTTCTGATCACAGCGTTATAATGATGAATAAAAAGCAGTATTGCTCCTATATGATTCTCAAGTTTT
>DZCT01000774.1 GCA_022736535.1 Desulfatirhabdium butyrativorans
ATTATATCTGCCGGAATTCCGAAATATGATCGGTAAAAATGCAGAAATCATCATTCTGACAGAATCCGATGAACCGTTTTCTTCCGATGTCAGGCAGCCGGAAAAGCCCGGTTCGGCAAAAGAAATGATAAACCTTGAAGATGATTTTCAGGATACTTTGGATGAGATGCCGCGTCTCACTGATTTGTCCCGGCATGAAGGGGTAATTGTCTTACATGAGGAGCCGGAAAATTTTCAAAGAAGAATGCGGGATGAGTGGATATGAACAAAGTTCTGGACACCAACACGGTTTTATATCTGCTCGGCGGGCGTCTGGCTGAACCGCTGCATGAGGCATATTATTTCGTATCTGTGATTACAGAAATGGAGCTGCTTTCCTATCCGCTGATACAGGCGGAGGAAGAATCCCGGATAAAAGATTTTCTGTCAGATGTAACCGTTGCTGGTCTGACGGAAAAAATAAAACTTATGGCAATAAACATCAGAAAAAACTGTCATCTTAAATTGCCGGATGCGATTATTGCCGCAACAGCCATGACTTTGAAAGCCGAACTGCTGACCAATGATCTGAAACTTGCGAATATTGCTGATTTGTCTGTAAAGCTGCCGTTATTGAAATAAAGGAGACACCTTTATGAATTTTTTCATTTTCTTTTTAAAAATAATGCTTGACTTTCCTGAAAAATCAGGTATTTTTCACTCACTCACTCACTCACTCAGAGCTGCGCCCGCACGTTGTAGGACTCGGGACAGCCCTTCTGCCGCTTTACGCCGGCCGTTCTCCGCCTTTTCAAAGGCACATTTGTAAAACGGGTTTAAAACCCGTTCTACGCCTTTGATACGGAGAGCGCCCGGCGTTTTTGTTTTTTGGGGGTTCGGGGTAAGAGGTCAGGGGTTCCGCCACGAACCTCGTACCCCGTACCCGACGAACAGTCCGGGTCAGGGGACTCACCTTGTAATTTGTAATTTGCAAACGGTACGGGGCGAAACCCCGTACCCCGAACCCCG
>DZCT01000775.1 GCA_022736535.1 Desulfatirhabdium butyrativorans
GCTGCGGAAACAGCAGTTCCCGCGGCTTTCAGCAGCGGCATGATACTTTTCCTGCGATTTTTCAAAGTGCTGTCCTCCTTGAAATGTAAAAAAAGTTGATGTGGTTTTTTACAGGCTTCCGAAAAAACACGGAAATGCCCGTTCCCATTTTTTATAACAAAAAATATTACAGGAAAAATGCGGGGCTGTCTATAGTCAGAACGCGTATTTTCGCACAGTCGGAACGCGTATTTTTCACAGTCACAATGATTAATCAGATGAAAAAAATGAGGTAGTGGTATAGTATAGGTGACAGCGGAAGGTTCCGTCACCTCTTCATTTGCTGGCTTTTACCCCGCAACAGCGTAAGATTATCATGGATGCTGCTGAGTTGCAACTGACACATCAGCCCGCAGAAAAAACAAAGAAACGGAAACCGATGCGTCCGAATCCGTTAGCCCCTTGGGAACTCCGCATCGGGGACTTCCGTGTATTTTATGATGTCGTGCATAGCCCTGAACCCTGTGTTCTGATTCGGGCGATTGGGTCAAAGAACACAATATCCTGCGAATAGGAAAAAAGGAAATTCAGATATGAGAACGATAGATATTAACGAAGCAACAGCGCCTTTGGCGGAATATGCCGGTACGGTTGCAGCCGAACCCCTTATTATCACGGTTAAGGGAAAGCCCCTTATGGCGCTCATAGATATTGAAGATACTGATTTTGAAACACTTTCTCTGGGCAGCAATCCCGAATTTTTGGAAATAATACAAAGTTCCGGAGAGCGGCATAAAAAAGAGGGCGGAATATCAGGAGAAGAAATGAGGCGGCGGCTGGGAATCGCCTGAGTCGAGGTAAATCGTGCGAACTGACTGGCATCCGGAGTGCATTGCATTAGACCTCTTTCAAAAGTCAAGTTTTATCCAATAAAATCAAGTGAGCAGCTCCGACTTTTGAAAGAGGTCTATTGTCATTTCGAGCGGAGCGAGAAATCTTTTCCGTCCGGCAGAAAGATTTCTCC
>DZCT01000776.1 GCA_022736535.1 Desulfatirhabdium butyrativorans
TGATGACAACTATAGTTTCCTCAGGACTGACCAATCCGATGGATGTGGCAACGGATATGAGCGGAAATATCTATATTGCTGATAACGATAGCGTCCGAAAATTGGATGCCGGCGGAAATATCAAAACAGTCAAAACCGGTTTAGGTTATCCGCGCAGCGTGGCAGCGGACGGAAACGGAAACATCTATATTGCGGATACGCTTGCCAACCGCGCCTTAAAAATAGACAGCAGCGGAAACACCGCAATAATTTCCTCAACTTTAAATCGCCCCTACGGTATTACCGTTGACGGGTCAGGAAATATTTATATTTCTGACACGTTCAATAACCGTGTTCTGAAGCTGGATTCTGCCGGAAAGACTGTCGGGACTTTTTCCACAGACGCTCCCGGAAATCTGGCTGCGGACTCGGCCGGAAATATCTATATTGTTGATGAGAATAAGCATCGCATCCTGAAATTAGACAGCGCCGGAACGATTTCGACAGTTGCAGGAGACGGAAATCAGGGATATTCGGGAGACGGAGGTTCGGCTATTATTGCAAAACTGAATACCCCCAAAGGTGTTGCAGCAGGCCGAAGCGGAAACATTTATATTGCAGATATGTACAACCACCGCATCCGAAGAGTCTGTGATGATGCCCTGAAACCCGTTGCGCCTGTTTTATCACTCACGCTTACGCCTATTGCATCTTCCTCTATGACAGAAGTAGAACTTTCATGGACAGACAGTTCCAATGAAACGGCTTTCTGGATCATCAGACAGGAACCTTCCGGGGGGCAGGAGACATGGCTCGGCAGTGTCGGAACAGATACTCTGAGCTACATCGAAGCTATAGCGCGGGACAAAAGCTGCTATTACAAAGTGAAAGCTTACAGCGGCGGACTCTATTCAAATGACAGCAACAGGGTGGCTGTGAACATAAAAATTTCAGGCGATCTCAACGGAGATGAAAAAGTCGGACTGGAAGACGCTATTTATGCCTTGCAGATTGCAGGCGGTTT
>DZCT01000419.1 GCA_022736535.1 Desulfatirhabdium butyrativorans
CATCATTATAACGCTATGATCAGAAAGGAAATCACCAATACTATATGACTACCAAAAATTCATACCTTTCAAATTGTTCATGCTCTTATCATACTTTCATGTTTTTCTGCTCCGGCTGAAGCTGATGAATTGAAAAAAGATGTTTCTCGCAAAGGACGCGAAGGTCGCTAAGAAGAATATAAAATTTTAAAGGCTTTTCTCAGCGCTCTTGGCGTGCTTTGCGAGAGAAAAAAGATGTTTCTCGCAAAGCACGCAAAGGTCGCAAAGAAGAAAAAGGTATCGAAAATCTCATTTTGAGCCCATTTTGTCATTTTGAGCCCATTTTGTCATTTCGAGCGAAGCGAGAAATCCAAGATTCCTCACTGCGTTCGGAATGACAAGTCCCCGAATTGTCATTTCGAGCGAAGCGAGAAATCTCAGATTTCTCCTCACTTCTTAGCGCTCTTAGCGTGCTTTGCGAGAGAAAAAAGATGTTTCTCGCAAAGGACGCAAAGGTCGCAAAGAAGAATATAAAATTTTAAAGGCTTTTCTTATCGCTCTTAGCGTGCTTTGCGAGAAAAAAAAATTACTCCGTCCAGGGCTGGGGTCTGATCTCTGCGACCGCCTGCAAAATAAAAACCGCGTCATGAACCCCAGTCTTCCCGTCGCCGTCGGCGTCAAAGTACAGTTTCACGTCGGTAAAGCCCGCGGCAATCTGCAACGCGGCGACGGCATGACGCAGCTCCGCCGTTCCGGTGATTTTGACTTTCACCGAATCCTGAAGCGAGTCATTCACATAAAATCCACCTGAAATTGAATCAATTTCATTGCATTTAACCTCTGAAACCGAGATCACGGCGTTTGCCCCGGGACAGCCTGTTGCCGTAAAACGAATATCGGCAGTTTCTCTGCCTGCAAACAACAATTCGCTGTGTCCCTGTGCCTGTATTGACAGCTTTAACTCCCCGCCGGCTATATTTTCAAGCAGGGTGTAGTCATACGCCGGATTTTCAGACATCTTTTCTGATATGACGGCATCCGTGAATTTAAGCAGTTTTTCATCAAAACGGATAATCATATCAACATTTTCTATCTCTGCCTCCTGATTCAGAAAAACAGAAAGCGTGAATTGCTCGCCTTGTTTGACCGGCATTTCTGCCCATGCGCTCATCTCAGACACAGCAAATACAGACGCCGTAAGAATCGCCAATTTTATAAAATTGTTGCGAGTCGTCATCATATCCTCCAGTTTTTGTGATTTCGTTGCGCTCTCTGCGTTTTTATGAGAGATTCAGATACTTATTTCCGATAAAACTGAATAATAACGCTTTTCCGCAGAAAACACAAGACCTAATCTTTTTTCCTTTTTGTAAGGAGGCAGGGCGATGTTCTCCGGGCGGGACAAAAATGACCTGATAAGGGACATTTGAATACATATAATATTTTTTATATAATATATCAATATGTTAAATTATATTCCTGTTCATTTTCAGGTCATTTTTGTCCCGCAAAACACATCTTTCCAATGCCCGATCTGAAGGTGAAATAAAAAAATATCATTAAATAAAAGAATGTTATCATGATATTTTTCAGATACGGCACACTTCTTGCTTCATATTTATAAATATGAAAAAAAATGTTTTTAACAAATTTAGGAGTTACTCAGTTGAATTTTTTCGCCCTGGGGTCCCGTGTCTCGTTCCCACGCTCTGAGTGGGAAGGCAGCCCGAAGGCTCCGCGTCCGTGAAAGGGTCCAGTATCGGGACATCCCCACGCAGAGCGTGGGAACGAGGTCAAAAAATGTTTTTAACAAATTTTATATTTTGCTTGACATTATAATCTGATTTATGATAGTTATATATTATATTATAAAAATAGTTTGATCCGATTTTTTTATTTTAGCTGAAAAGGGTAAGGGGATTTGTGTGCAAAGCAGCTTTAAAAGGCGGGAAATTAAAAACGCTCTGATCCTTCAGTCATATAATTTCCCTTTTATATTTCTTTCACAGAAAAATAAAACAATCAATGGGGTAAAGGGAGTATTCTGAGGGGGCAAAATGCGCAAAGTATTGCGGCTTTCAATTGTATAATTTTACAGAATTGCAAATAAATATTTTTATGCCTGTTTTTAAGAAAATGCCGCCTGTTATGAGCCGGGAAAAGGCTGACAGGAGAGGCGAACCGTGGAGGGTATCATGAACCGTAACATCGTTTCTCATTCTTCTGAGAAAAAATCGTCTTCAATCTTCAATCTGAAACTTGCAGCCGTTGCGCTGTGTTTCATGCTTCTGTTCAACGCGGCAGCCGCGCTCGCGCTGGACCCGCCGGCACAGACTTTCTTCGTTCCCCTGCCTGAAGAGCAGATTCAGAAATCTCTCAAAGTCCTCTACTCCGGTGCCGGCACGACCATCCGTAGCGTCATCGCTTTTGTCGGCACCACCGATTCAACTGTGGTTTACTATGACCACTGGGAAGACGGATATGAACTAGACATCGCCAATCCCTCCCAGACCACCACTCAGATATGGGGCGACGGCAATATCGCCAACGGCGCAGTCCCGGGCTGCGGTTCCTCAGCCTGCGACATCATCAACGAAGGCACTGCCGTTTCCACTCAGAACGATGTGACAATTCCCCGAAATTCATCCCAGATTCTCTTTGACGGCAGAGACAAAATCGCCGCCACCCGGGCACTGGCAATGTCAAGAGCCGCATGGGCAACCACACCCGGCACCGTGCTGGCCTGCGCGGTGCAGGTTTACGGATCAAACAAATACGGCACCTATTTTGAAGCCCCGACCGGCGTCAACATCTCCGCAACCGAGATGTTTGAATACACCGGACTTTTCATCATGGCGGCACAGGACAACACTGTCGTACAGATTGACACCGACGCCAACGGCTCCGCAGATGTCACAGCCACGCTCGGACAGGGACAATGCTATCAGGTCAACGGCGGTGTCCGTTGCGGCGCGTCCGTTACCGCTTCTCTTCCGGTACAGGTTCACATGAATACCGGCGATATCGGCACCACTTACGAAAACCGATGGTTTGATCTCTACCCTCTGAGTTTCTGGAGCAGCGGCGCATACAGCCCCGTGGGAACCGTGGGCGAGCAGGAAACCTATATTTTTGTTTACAATCCTTCCGGGTCCGCTTTGGGCGTCAATTATGAAACCCGTGAGGGAACCGGGAGTTTCAGCGTTCCGGGCAGAGGCGTTTATCAATATCTCATGCCCAAAGATTCCGGCGCGCATTTCTACACCCCTGATGCCAGACCTTTTTTTGCCATCGCGACCGTGGGCGCGGACCCCTCCACCAAAAACAATATCTATGACTGGGGTTTCACGCTGATACCGGAGCGTCATCTCACACCCACCGTTGTTATCGGCTGGGGACCCGGCACGGAAAATCTCTCAGCCAACGGCAGCCCGGCATGGGTGATTGCACAGAATCCCACCACGATTTATGTGGATTTTGACAATGATCCCTCCACCGGTTCTCTCACCGACATTTACGGCGACAGATATGATGTCAGCTATAGCCTTTCTGCTTTTGAGTCAAAGCGCATCTATGACACTGACAACAATCAGACCAAAACCAAAATCTATACCACAGACGGCACCCGCCTCACTGCCGCCTGGGGCGAAGACCCTTCCAAAGCCTCTGCCGGCAATCCCTTTCTTGATATGGGAACAACCGTTCTGCCTTTTCCCAAATATTATTTGGAAAAAAAATCCGCTCTGGTATCGGATGCTGACGGAGACGGCGCCTATGACCCGGGAGATACGGTGGAATACACCGTTTCTGTGGTCAATGACGGCGTGCTGCTGCTGGGAAATGTTATCATCGAAGATAATCTTGATCCCAACGTCACTTACGTTGCCGGCTCCACGAAAGTTGAGGGCGTGGCAAAAGCCGATGACCTTTCTCCGAAAACTGCTTTTCCTTTTGATGAAGGCGGCATCAACGTGGGCAATGTTCCCGAAGACAACAGTGTTGCCGTTGTTTACCGAGTCAGCATCAACGATCCCGTGGTGCCGCCCACGACCGAAAAGGTTGTCAACACCGTCACTGCCATAACCGATCAGGGAACATTTGTTTTCCGGTTAGAAATTCCCCTTGATATGCCGGATGTGACGCAGGCGGTTCTGACGTTCACGGACGCCGCGGGCGCGGACGCCCCCGGTTACGACCCGGATACGCAGGTCTGCATCACAGTTGCGGACAATGACCAGAACACAGACGCGGCAACGGCTCAGACGGTCAGCGTGAAAATCACGAATGCGAATACCGGGGACCGGGAATATCTCACGCTCACGGAAACCGGCGTGGATACCGGCGTTTTCCGGGCATGTATTCCCGCATCCTCAACCGC
>DZCT01000420.1 GCA_022736535.1 Desulfatirhabdium butyrativorans
CTTTTGCATAAAGATATTCGATATTTTCCAGATCGCCGGGTCCCGAAAATTTTCTGCCCGTGGCCCCGGTATGCGCTTTGGGTTTGTGGGACTCTTCATAACGCTCCAAAGACATCGAGTCTGTATTTCCTGCTTTTTCAGACAGATAACCGTTTGCAGCCATTTCCACGGTTTTGGCAATGCGGTCAAGATATTCCAAATCCGCGCCTTCGGGCGGATCAATGTTAATGTATGCGCTTTTGGGATCAATGCTGGGAAAAAATTCAACCGGACGCTCCAGCCCCACAGCCAGCACCCATATCTGAAAAAACAGCACCAGAAAGCAAAAAGAGACGGCAAGCACTATCACCCGATGATTGAGCGCGCCCTTGAGAAAATACGTGTAGCTTTTCAGAATTGCTCCCTTTATTTCTATGGGTTTTTCACCGGCTTTCTCAATTTCTTCCGCGCTTGACACGGACTCGGCATTTTGTGAAGCCGGTTTCAAACCCGCTTTACTGTCTTTATAGTTGACTTTTGCAAAAATAGCGGTCAGCGCGGGGTTGATGACCATCGCGACAAAGAGGCTTGAGGTGAGCGTGATAATGACGGTGATCGGCAGATATTTCATAAATTCGCCCATGATGCCGGGCCAGTAAATCATAGGAAAAAAAGCCGCGAGCGTTGTCAGCGTAGAGCCGATCACCGGATATGCCACTTCGGAAGTGGCTTTCATTGCCGCTTCAATGCGGGGAACGCCCTGCATCATATAACGGTAGATATTTTCGATAATCACGATGGCATTGTCAACGAGCATTCCCAGCGCAAGGGTCAGGCTGAAAAGCACCACCATATTCAGCGTAATATTGAGCGCATACAGCACCATGAACGTCAGCAGCATGGAAAAGGGAATGGCAAGCCCGACCAGTATCGCATTCCGCATTCCCATTGCAAAAAACAGCACGCCCACCACCAGAATCAGACCTGAGATGATGTTGTTTTCCAAGTCCGCCACCATCGTGCGGATTTCTTTTGCCTGATCCATCAGTTTGGTGATCTGCGTGCCTTGGGGCCATGAGGGCTGTCTGCGCTCGATCAGTTCGTCAATCTGATCGCTGATGGCAATGATATTTTCTCCTGCCCGCTTTTTCACAGAGATATTAACCGCTTCGCGTCCGTTCAGACGCGAGCGGCTGGTTTCTTCTTTGAAGCCGTCCACCACCTGGGCAAGGTCTTTGAGATAAATCGGTTTGCCTTCATAAGAAGTGATGACAAGCCCGTAGATGTCTTCGGGCGTCTTAAATTCGCCCGGCACCCGCAGTTGGTAGCGTCCGTCTCCCAATGTGATGGAGCCGCCGGAGGTGTTCTGGTTTTCGCTGCTCACCACGCTCTGAAATGTGGTAATGGGAATGCGGTAGTAGGCAAGTTTGTCCGGGTCAACCTCGATGCGGATTTCCCGCTCCACGCCGCCGGTGACTTCCACTTCCAGAATGCCGGGAATGGCTTCAATATCGTCTTCCAGATCATCGGCGATTTCTTTCAGATAGCTGATGCCGCAAGTCCCGCTGAGTGAAAAAATCACGATGGGCATTTCGGAGAAATTGACTTCAAAGACAGCCGGATCATCTTCCAAATCCGTGGGCAGTTCATTTTTTGCCTCATCCACTTTGTCTTTTACTTTCTGAAGCGCGTCGTCAATATCTGTGCCGGGGATAAATTCGATATTGATCTGCGATGAGCCTTCGGAACTGACGGATTTGATTTTTTTTAAATTTTCAAGCCCTTTGAGTTTTTTCTCAATCTCGATGGTAATGGATGTCTCCATATCCGAAGCGGAAACGCCTTTATAAGTTGTTGAGACAAAAACATTGGGAATGGTGATGTCAGGCGCGCTTTCTCTCGGAAGGGCAATGTAGCAATACGTTCCCATCACCAGAATAATCAAAGAAAGCACCACCACGCTGATGCGGTTTTTGATAGAAGTGTCGGATATTATCATATAGGGGTTCGGGGTATGAGGTGAGAGGTACCTCCACCTCTGACCTCGAACCCCGCACCTTTCTTTCATCTTATAATTTCTTTCGGGTCCCTGACGCTACGGACGACCTTGACGGTCTGGTCGTTGTTGACGCTGCGGTGTCCCACCACGATGACGTGTTCGCCGGCTTCAAGTCCTTCTGTCACCTGAACCCGCCATTCTTCCTTCAATCCGAGTTTAACTGCTTTTAAATAAGATTTGCCTTCTTTGACCACATAGACGATATTTTCATTATCCTTTGAAATGACAGCATAAAGCGGAACACAAAGACTTGCCGGTTCCTCTTTTTTGATGATTTCGATCCGGGCAAACATATCCGGCAATATCTCGCCGCTGCTGTTGTCGAGCGCAAGGTCAAGACCGTAGAGCCGCGCCGCCGCGTCCGCGGTCCGGGAAATAAAATGCTTTTTTGCCGGAAAAACTTTTCCGTTCAGCGCGTCAATCGTGACATTGAAATCCTCTATATGCCGCACCGCATCCACATCAGATTCGGGAATGCCGACTTTGACTTTGACCTGCTCCATTTGCAGAATTTCCGCCACCTTGTCCGAGGCGCTCAGATATTGTCCGTTGTCAATGTAAAGATGATTGATGACGCCGGAAATGGGCGCACGGATGGTACAGCGTTCAAGATTGAGCGCAGCCGTGTCTTTGGCGGCTTTGTGATTCTCTGACTGCGCCACGGCTTCATCCAACTGCGACCGCGGGGCAAGCTGCTCGCTGTGAAGCTTTTGGAAACGGTTCAGCGATGAGACTGCGGTTTCATAAGATGCTTTTGCAGAGTTGAAGGCATTCTGATAATCCCGTGAATCGAGAACCGCAAGAATATCTCCTTTTTTGACGGTATTTCCTTCTTCAACTTCTTTTTTCAATACTTTTCCGCCCACTTCGGTCAGCACATCAAGTTTTACCCAGGGCGCTACGGTTCCCGGCAGGCTGATCCGGTCACGAATGACAGAGGGGATAAGCTCCAGCGTGACCACGTTCACATCAGGCTGTTTCTGGCGAAGCTGAGATTTCTTGGCTTCTTCCAGAAGCTTGCTTTCCGACGAGATGCGGCTGAAAAGCATGATGATAACAATCAGAATTGAAATGAAAAAAAGCGTGGGCAGGATCCCCCATATCCGCTTCAGCCACTTCCTTTCCTTTTTTTGCGGTTTCAAAAGATTCGGTTCTTCTTTCATGGATAATTTCCCTTTAAAATGAGGAGATACGTTTGAGTTCTCGCTCCCACTCTCTGTGTGGGAATACAGACCGGGCGCTCTGCGTCCGTAAAACGGGTTTGAAACCCGTTTTGCTGTCAGTTCAGATGCAAAAAATCTGTATAATCCATAAAAATAAACCTAATACGGGATAATGTCAAGATAAACTCTGATTCGGGAATTTTTTTTCAGGATTATGGCTTTATTGTCATGGTGACGATGGTGACGAACGAATCGCCTTTACTGTCATGGTGATGAACGAATCGCCTTTACTGTCATGGTGACGATGGTGACGAACGAATCGCCTTTACTGTCATGGTGACGATGGCGACGAACGAATCGCCTTTACTGTCATTTCGACGAGCGAAGCGAGGAGAAATCTTGTCTTTCAACGCAAAGATTTCTCGCTCCGCTCGAAATGACAATGCGAGTTTTTCTGTCAGACCTTTTTACCTGCAAGGGCTGCGGCAACCATTGCCTGCCCCAGAGAAATGCCGCCGTCATTGCTGGGGACGCGGCTGTGAGTAAAAACCCGAATGCCTTTTGCTTCAAGCGAGTTTGCCAAGCCTTTTAAAAGTATCGAATTTTGAAACACGCCCCCGCTCAATACCGCACAATGCAAGCCGTTTTCTTTACATATTGTTTCAGATAAATCCGAAAAGATACGGATTAATGTCCGATGAAATTTCCCGCTGATTTCAGAGTGATGAACTCCTTGTTTTATATCTTCCGCCACGCCCCGGACAATGGGCTGAAACGGAATTTTATACATATCTCCTGAAATTTGTTCATAATCATACACGGCATCTGTTGTTTCATCTGCCAGCATTTCCAATTCCATCGCCGCCTGTCCTTCAAAAAAAACCTGCTTTCGGATGCCCGTCATTCCGGCAATGCCGTCAAACAGCCGCCCCAGACTTGAAGTCAGAGGACAGTTCACTTTTTTCTCTGTCATTTCAATGAGAATTTTTATTTTTTTCTCGCCGATTTCTCGCAGGAACGGCAGGTCAAGATTCCAAATATCTTTGCCGAAAGTCTCATAAAGATAAGCAATTGCCATGCGCCGGGGTTCTTTTATCGCGGCTGCCCCGCCCGGCATAGGAGCATACATGAGATGGCCGACACGAGTAAAGCG
>DZCT01000777.1 GCA_022736535.1 Desulfatirhabdium butyrativorans
GAGCGTCGGATTCCTAATCCGCAGGCCCCGCGTTCGAATCGCGGCAGGGGCACCACTTTCTTGTCTCCCCTGTTGAACATGCTGAAAACTGAAATACCTGAAGGATAGTTGATTGACCCCTTTTAGGACGGATAAGGGGGTGCGCTGATAAAAAATGACGATGCGTGAGCATGTACGATTTTGGGCGAGTTTATCCACGGCGGCTGGAAAACTGAAAAACGATGGTCACTCACGGGTGTGAAAGCTTTCATGGAGACCAACCTTCCATCCTCCCCGTTCAAAAAACAACAGGAGCTTCGCGTCATTTTCTGACTTACGGTAACGCAGGAGAATGATCGCCCTGTCTTTCACAACCTCTCCCACGCTCCACCTGCTTTCTTCCAGCACGGTTTTCGGATCAAACCGCGACAGGTAGCCTCCCCAGTATTCCCGGGCGATTTGTCCGCCTTTTGCGAGCTCCTCGTTGATTGTCTTTTCTGTTGCAGGATTCCCCTCCTTTGCAAGCGCCTTGAAAACACTGCCCGCAATGGCACGCTGCGTCCTGGCGGAGAGACCTTTCCACAACGCACTGTAATCACCCCCGGCCATATTCTGAAAAACCGATTCAGCCGCTTCAAGAATCGGCGCGGAATCAGACTTGGGCAGTTCTGAAGCATTCAGGGAAAGACAAAACGGCGCGACCAAAAGCGCAGCAAAAAGACAAAACGATGAGAACCACGGCAGAAAACGCCCGGTTCCTGCCAATAATGAAAAGCGGGTAAGGAGGAACATTTTGTGTCCTTTGAGGCGCTGGCGGGGAATTAAAAAGGGGCTGCAAATGACAGCCCCCAAGAAATTCCAGTTTTAACTTTCGAGCCAATTGCAAAAGTCCCTGTGCGTCATACCGTCGAAAGCGAAGCTTCATGAACACAAAACTTCGCTTTCGCCGGGGTGACTTAAATAAGCTGCTTTAGCAATTGGCTCTTTCTTAATAATATCTTCCCCGGCTGAAGAAGACATT
>DZCT01000421.1 GCA_022736535.1 Desulfatirhabdium butyrativorans
GAAAACGGTCAGAGCTACAGTGAGGAGAACACCGAAGACGGAGAGCCGAGCAAGGAATACAGGCCCACAGGCTATCCCAAAGGCTATCCCTCTGTCAATTCGCTCAAAATCGGCTCGGTGATCAACACGGTGGAAGCGGGTGCGATTGAGGGCATCTGGCGTCCGGGCGGCGACGATACGACCTTCCGGAATGACAAAGTGGTATGGGGTCTGTTCTATGCGGATCCGTCAAAAGTGACCTGGGGCAGCCGTGAAAATCCGGATGCGTTTGTGAAAATCTGGTTTGATATCAACGGCATTCTCTATGTGAACTTCTTCCATGTGTCTGTTCCGGACATCGAAGTTTTTTCCGACTTTCCGATGGACGGCAGCTATGATCTCAAGGGAACCACGGTTCTGCACGACAGATATATCCGCCATGAGTATAAGTGGAAATAACAGCTAACGGCGGGGACGTAACCCCGCCCTACCTCCTTTAAACAAAAAGGCAAGGCTTGAGAAAAAAGCTTTGCCTTTTTTTTGCCACGAATGACACGAATTTTTCACGAATAATACACACGAATTTATTTTATTTTTTTTAATTCGTGAGAAATTTGTGTTGATTCGTGGCAAAAAAATGTGTATTTAATTCAGTCACGAATTTGCACGAATTTTAAACACGAAGAAGCAAACACGAATTTATTTTATTTTTAAAAAATTCGGTATGGTCGCCCCCCACGCGGGGGGCGTGGATTGAAACGTGGCAAAAAAACCTAAACCGTACTTAAAAAAAGGAGGATGAAAATTGGATTTCAGGAACAAGAACAAGTTTATTTGCTTGGCTTGGATTGCTGTTTTTCTGGCTTCAAGCCTGTTTGCGGGAGCGGCGTTAGCGGGAAACCCCGGTTTCTCGGATGACAAGGGAACGCTTGCGCCTTATACCGCGCCGGAGCTTGTCAGCGGCGCCGGCAAAAAACTGCTGGCGATCTATATGGTCGGCGGCGATCTGGAATGGGAACCGGGGAGAGAAGGCTATAACGCTTCTGCTGATCTCGATGAGATTATCAAAGGATATGAATCTCTTGCGAACAAAGATGCGCTGGATGTTGTCGTTGCTTTCGGGGGCTGCGCTCAGGACGGCTGGAAAGGCATGAAAATCGCCAATATCACCCAACTGATTGCCGATTCCCAGGACAAACGCCCCGTGGAAGACCCGCGAGGAACTGTCAGCATTTACGGAAACAGCGATGCCTATCTTTACAAAGCTGAGGGCGCACACATGGGAGACGAAAGTTCCCTCATGCTTTTCTTGGATTATCTGAAAGACGGATACCGAACTCACGAGAAAAAATTTCTGGTGTTCTGGGATCACGGCGGCTCTTACGGCGGATGCTGCAATGACACGAATTTCAACTCTGACGGACTGAATCTGAGCGAGATTGACAAGGGTTTGAAGAAAAATCAGGCGGAGATGGGCATGTTTGATCTCATCGGTTTTGACCAGTGCCTGATGGGTTCGGCGGAAGTCGCAAAGATCATAAAGAATTATGCAAAATACATGATCGGGTCTGAGGAATTGGAGCCGGGTCACGGATGGAACTGGGTCAGCGTGGTAAAGGGATATTCCGAGAAAGAAACGGTTCCGGACGCGGCAAAGGAAATCATTGACAATTTTGTTCAGGATGTGCATTTCTACAAATCAGATGGGAAAACCCTGGGAGTCCTTGATCTGAGCCGCTTTGACGATCTGCTGTCGAAAATTGATCCGGTCGCCTCGGTTTTGGCTCAGAATATGGCAGCTTATTCGGATGCGGTTATTGTCGGAACGAGCAAAAGTCAGGCTTTCGGAAAATCGGAAAAAAGCGATTCCAAAGTTTCGGTTGATCTGATTCATTTTGCTGAAAATGTTAAAGAAAAAACTTCAGACGCTGATATGAAGGGAAAGCTTGACGAACTGATCGCTGCGGCAAAAGCCTTTGTGATTCATGCAAAAAATGACGGAACCAGACCCAACGCCAACGGCGTCAGCATCGCGCCGCCGGAAAACAACGGCGGCGATGCCCAAACCTACACGGCAAGCGAAAGCTGGCTTTCTTTTCAGAACGCTTACGTTGCCTTGAAAAGCGGCGATACCACGCGTCCCCAAGTTCAGGATGTGAATGCAAATGCCAATTCCGGAGATTTTGAGTGGCCTGCCGATGTAGCAGAAAAGCGCAGCGCGGATGATTCCATGCCGCCGTTTCTGAAAGGCGAGCGAGCCGGTTTTGTTGCCATGCCCGCAGGCGCAAGGCGGAGTTTGTCCGGAAATGTGAAAGGCATGTCTGCCACTTTTTCCGATGACAATCTCGAATCCGTGACAGCCATTTTCGGCATTGAATATGAGAAAACTTTTATCGCGGTCGCCGAAGTGGAGGCTTATCCGACAACAGTTTCCGGGCAGTATTTCACGCCGGCTTGGAACAAGGAATGGTACTGCGTAACCTACAATCCTTCGCAAGACACCGAATGGATGCCCCTGACTTTTGAAGACCGTTATGAAGAAGACGGCAAAGAATACACGGTGTATGTTGCTGAAATTGACTACTATGAAAACGGCTCTGGAGAAGCTGAGACAGCGATTCTTGAGCTTGTCGTGGATGAAAACAATGTTGTTGTGGATCACTCTGTCCGCACTTACGAAGTTTTGTATGACGGCGAAGATGACGAAGAAGGCGATATTCGTTTTGACCGCACTGAAAAACAGATAGAAGTCGGCGACAAAATCCGATTCTGGACATATACTTTTGCTTCGGACGATCCTGAAAAATACGAATGGATTGAAACCAGCGACATCATCACCTTTACCCAATCGCCTGAATTTGAAAAAGAAGTGCTGGAATTTGAGGATGAGAGCGGCAAAATCCTCAAATACAGATATGCGATGTGGGCGGAGGATATCAACAACAACGGCAGAATGACGGAGTTGGCAGATGTGGAAGGCGCATCGGCAGGCTCCAAAGATACGGGTTATCTCGTCACATCTGACCTCTGGATCAAAGCGGTTATTCATACGGAGGACAAAGGCGCGGTAGGCGCAGTCTGGGAAAAAGGCGGACAGGCAGCGACCTCCAGAGGCGATCAGGTGATCTGGGGCTATTTCTACGCAGACCCGAAAGATGTCTCATGGGGAAGCCGGCAGAATCCGGATTTGTTTGTGAAAATCTGGTTTGATGTGAGCGGCAGAACCGATGTCAATTTCTTCCATGTTTCCGTGCCGAACATAGAAGTTTTTTCGGATTACAAATACGACGGCACGCCGGATCAGACCGGCATGACCACCACGACCGACAGGTATATCCGTCAGTGGTATGAAAACGGAAAGAGTTATATGGAATCCAGCCCGGGAGACGGGAATCCGCCTTCGCCCCAAGGCAATCCTTCGGGAGATATGACGCTGAATGACCTCCGCATCGGCGCGGTCATCAACACAGTAGAAAAAGGCGCGGTGAATGCGGTGTGGAAAATCGGCGGAAACGCGACAACCTACCGGGGCGATCAGGTGGTATGGGGTCATTTTTACGCCTCACCTTCGGATGTGGCATGGGGAAGCGAGAACAACCCGGATTTGTTTGTGAAAATCTGGTTTGACATCAGCGGCAAAAAATACGTCAATTTCTTCCATGTCTCAGTTCCCGATATTGAAGTCTTTTCGGATTTTCCGCACGACGGCGTTTACGACAACAAAGGGACAACGATTCTGAGCAACCGCTATATCCGGCACGAGTACTGATTTTTTGCCGCGAAAGATTTCTCGCAAAGAGCGCAGAGAACGCAAAGGATTTTAAGTTATTATCTCAGCGTCTCTTAGCGCCCTTTGCGTACTTTGCGTCCTTTGCGAGAGACTTTTGGGTTAAAAGAAAAACTGAACAATGAGCAACAGTTATATGCCGATTTTCCGTTTGTCTGAAAAACTGATATTTCCGCCCCCGCATCTTGCCCGCAGAGACGGCTTGCTGGCTGTGGGCGGCGATCTGAGCGAGGAACGGCTTCTGCTTGCCTATCAGATGGGGATTTTCCCCTGGTTTTCGGATAATGAACCCATTATATGGTGGTCGCCGGACCCGCGTGTCGTCCTGTATCCGAAAGAAATTCATGTTTCAAAACGCCTGAAAAGAACCCTCAGACAGGGCATGTTCCGTGTCACTGCCGACACCGCTTTCCGTGATGTCATCACTTCCTGCGCGCAGGTGCATCTGGAAGAAGATAAAGGAACATGGATTGTGGATGAGATGATTGAAGCCTACTGCCGCCTTCATGAAGCCGGTTATGCGCATTCTGTAGAAGCTTGGTATGAAGGCAAATTGGTCGGCGGCTTATACGGCGTTTCTTTG
>DZCT01000422.1 GCA_022736535.1 Desulfatirhabdium butyrativorans
TCCTGTTAATTTAAATGTGCGGGCAAATATTTCGATTCGCTCCTGTTTTTATAACCTGTTTTTATAACCTGTTTTTATAACCTGTTTTTTATAAAATGACGCACTCCGGAGCGGGGATGCAGAACGGGTTTGAAACCCGTTTTACTTTGCACTTTGAAGTGCAAAAATGGAATTTTAGCATATCTGCAAAATTTTTGCTACGCTCCTGTTTTTATAAACAGAGGGTGTTTCCCACAGAGATCACAGAGAAGGCACAGAGATCACAGCGTTTTTTTAAAACTCTGTGATCTCTGTGATCTCTGTGGGCTTTTCTTCTCTGTGCCCTCTGTGGGAAACCAATCGCGGGAAACCAATCGCTGGAAAATTTTCCCTTTTTTTTATGCACCATGTAAGAAAAAGATTTTTTTTGTGTATCCCTGTATGAAACTGATTTTTTGAAATCAGTCTGATTTCACTTGTCTTTATTCCCGTCCACCTCAAAAATTTTACAGGAGAATCGGAAATGAATCTTATTCTTTGCATTTTGTTCTTGATTTACAGTAATCTATTTAATACAATAACATTATTGTTTATTGAAGTCGCTTTTCGGCGAATGTTCAAACTCGTTTTTTCTTTAATTACGGAGGTAAAAGATGTTGTCGGAGAATACAGTTACCAAACAATGGAGGCGATGGTCAGCTTCTGTGCAATGCCGGTGTTTGTTCCTGCGCCTGTTCTTAGCCGGAGCCGGCATTTTGAGTCTGATCGCCATCGTTCCGGGCGATTCTAAGCTTTGGGCAGCGGACGGGGCTGCCCTGATTCTCAGCAATTCCGCCATAGATGAACATCAGGCAGCGGGAACGCTTGTCGGAACATTTCGCTACACGGGGCAGGACCTCGCAGACGCGGCTGATTATACGCTGGTTTCCGGTGAAGGAGACGCCGGGAATGATCATTTTTTCATTGAAGGAAACACCCTGAAAACTGCGGCTGTGTTTGATTTTGAAACGCAGAATGCTTACAGCATCCGGGTCAGACGAGAAGGGATTATCGCGTCTGCCGAGGAAATTTTCATCATTGCAATTGGCGATGTCAGTGAAGACATCGCGCCGGAAAATGTCCCGCCCGTGATTACGGAAGGCGAATCTCTCACGGCGGATATGAAAATATCCGACAGCCGCCCGCTGACGATAAGCCTGAATGCCGCCGATCCGGACAGCGACAGTCTGAAGTGGGAAATTGTCACGCCTGCCGCCCACGGTCCTGCAAACATCACCGGACCCAAAACCGGCGATGCCGTCAGAATTACTTACAATCCGACCGCAAATTATCACGGCGCGGACAGCTTCACGGTTCAGGTTTCTGACGGAGAACTGACCGATGCCATTGTCATTTATATCAATATTATCAAAGAAAACAGCCCGCCTGTGATTGCCGAAGGCGAATCTGCCGGCGTCTATATGGATCAGAACGCCGCGCCGACCGCATTCAGTTTAACCTTAAACGCGTCCGATTCGGATGAAGACGAACTGACATGGCAAGTTGTCACGCCTCCCGAACACGGCACCGCCCAAGCCGCCGGAATCGGAAACATCATGCCGATTGTCTATATGCCCGAAAATAATTATCACGGTACAGACCGTTTCACGGTTCAGGTTTCTGACGGACAACTCACCGATGTCATTACGGTAAATGTTTATATCCGTCCGAAATCCGAAGAAGCCTGTGAGGCAGTCTGCGCGCAGGCGGATAAGTGCGGCAAAGTTTATATGGACGAAGACGGTTCTCCCCAAGATTTCAGCCTGACGCTGAACGCACGGGACCCTGATGACGATGTGCTGACATGGAGCATCAGCGTTCCCGCGCTTTACGGCGCAGCCTTTGCAGAAGGAACAGGCTATACAAAAGCAATCGCATACACTCCCCATGCGGATTACAACGGTACGGACAGTTTTGAAGTTCAGGTTTCCGACGGGCAGTTGAGCGACAGTATAACGATATGCGTCAGCATCCGTCCGCAAAATGACGCGCCGAAATTTGTTCCGGTGAATGCGCCGAATGCGACACAGCATCAGCCTTACATGCTGACGGCAGCCGCGTCCGATCCCGATGCCGGAGATATGCTGGTCATAAAAGCGTCCGAGCTTCCGAACTGGCTTGCGCTGACCGACAACGGCGACGGCACCGCCGCGCTCACCGGCATGCCTGAAACTGCCGGAGATTACAGGGTTCAGATTGAAGTTCGGGATGCTTACGGCGAAACTGCATCTCAAAGTTTTGTGATTCAAGTTGCTTCCGCGCCGGAAAACAATGACTCGCACAGCAATGTTTCTGAAAACAATGAAAATGCTGCTGAAGAAAACACTGCGAAAGAAACGGAAACAGAAGCGCCTGCGCCGGTGATTACCGTGACGCAGACAGATCATTCGGATCCGGTGCAGCCCGGCGAATTGCTCACCTACATCATTTCTTACACAAACGCCGGTTCAGTTCCTGCCTCAAACCTTGTGATTACAGAAACTTATGATGAAAACGTCAGTTTTGTTTCCGCAAATCCTGCCCCTGATCCCGGAACCGATCATCAATGGACCCTGGCAAGTCTGTCTCCGGGCGATTCGGGAACTATTACAGTAACAGTTTTGGTGAAATCGCCCCTGCATCAAAATCTTATCAGAAATTCTGTGACAGCCGACATTCATGAGGAAACTGTTGTTTCTCAGGAAGATACAGGCGTTTTCAACACCGTTTTCGGCGATGTTGACGAGAGCGGCGCAGTTGATCTGAGAGATGCGGTTTTCACTTTGCAAATGCTCTGCGGTCTGGCAACGCCTCCGGTCTTTGTTTCCGGCGACGTAAACGGCGACAAAAGAATCGGAACAGAAGAAGCGGTTTATATTCTGCAAAGCGTTTCAGAACTGAGATAAATATCCCTCGGAAATGAGCGGCAGAATTTCTCGCAAAGCACGCAAAGGGCGCAGAGAAATTAAGATTTCTCGCTCCGCTTGAAATGGCATTCTACGCTCGAAATGACATTCCGACAGCTTTGCGTTCTCTGCGGCACAGGCTGAGAACAGATGCGAGAAACTGTTTATAATTTCTCGCAAAGGCGCAAAGGGCGCAGAGAAAAGCTTTTTTTAAAAAATCCTTTGCGTTGCGTCTCTGCGAGAACTTTTTTCCGCAGATTTTCAACAATTCCCGCCGTTTCTTGCAGCACTGACAATATGTTAAATATCAAGGAGCCAAATCATTGCAAGACATTGCACCCTTTCAGACAGAATTCTCCCCATCCTCCGAATCGCCCGAAGATAAGACAGATGCCCTCATCCATCTGGCAGAAGAAGCAATGCCCTATTGTGAAAGCGAAGGGGATTGGACCGAATTTAACCGTATCCGTACAAAATTGGAAAGTATGCCCTATACTTATGCCTTTGTGACGGCGGGTCCCGATGTCAGCAAAAACACAATCAGAAACCTTAAAGTGGATTTGCAGTCTGTAAAAGGAAATGATTATGAACAATTCTATGACTATATGAATGAATGCTACGGTTCGCTTTTAAAAAAAAGAGAAATGTGCGTGGCAGCCTGTCTGCTGGAGAATGTGCATCAGCATGTCAAAAAAGGAATCGGCTTCTGCGTGATCAGAATTGTGCTGGGGAGATACAAACGCATAACGGTCAGCGACAACGGCGCCGGCTTTTTCAATTACAAAAAGCAGAAGCCCCTGTCCGTGAAAGATGCGATAAAATACGGAAGGGCTTACGGCAGCAGATACAAATCGCTGGGACAGGCATTGGCGATTTCATTCGGCTTGTGGGCTGACCTCGGAACCGTGGAAACGCCGAATGAGACGACAATTGTTGTTCCTGAGAGATTTTTGAAAAAAATGCTGAGGGCATTCTATAACATAGCGGTGAGCCTGCTGTTTGCTGTCGGAACGGATTTCCTCATTCTTATCATCAGAAATCAGGATATTTCTCTTACCGATGCTTTTATCACGGCTGGGGCATTTCTCCTGTTTTTAAACCGGAACAGCATCTTATCCCTTTTCACAAAAAAATCAGAAAAAAAATATTTTCCCGAACTTGCATTCAAAGCAAGAAACAGACAGGAATTCGGTTCAAGCCTGAGCGCTTATTTTTGCAGCACGCAGAATGTAAACCGCTGGCGGAAGCAATTGACAGAAAAGCTGGAAGTTTTTTTGGAAAAAAGAGCAGATACCTTTCGCTCAGGTTTAACGTAGGGTGGGCATTTCATCAATGCCGTTAAGTTAATCCTTCCGGAGTGCGAATTTCAGCACCTTCCGGAGTGCTGAAATGAGCGCAGCGAATTTTAGCACTTAATACTTGCTAAAATTTCATTTTAGCACT
>DZCT01000423.1 GCA_022736535.1 Desulfatirhabdium butyrativorans
GGTTCGAGGGCAGGGGTTTGTCTTTCACCTCTCACCTCTCAGCTCTTACCTCTCACCTTTTATCTTTTCTCTCTCTTCTTTTTCTTTTTCTATGCGGATGCGCAACAGAAGCCCTTCCACTTTGCTGGGCGCCATGTGTCCGTGAACGGTGTCGCCGACAATCGCCACCGGCGCCAGCGCGCAGCATCCCACACAGGCGACTCTTTCAATGCTGAATTCCCTGTCCGGCGTGGTCTGCCCTTCTTTGATTTCAAGTTTCCGTTCAAAATTTTCAAGAATGACATCTCCTGCCTTCACATGACACGCGGTTCCCATGCAGACCTTGATCGGATGTCTGCCCGGGGGATGAAAGCGGAACTGATTGTAAAAAGTGGCGACGCCGTAAACTTCACAGACCGGTATTTCCAAATGCGCCGCGACTGTCTTTATGGCTTCCGGCGGGAGATAGGCGTGTCTTTCCTGAATCATCTGAAGAATGGGGATAAGGTTTCCTCGCCCCTTCTCAAATGCCGCAACACGGGAATGAATATCTTTCTCTATGACTTCCTCTTCGGTGAGCATCGCTTCATGATTCATCGTCATCATCCCCTTAAATCTTTTCCAATGCGCCGTAAGCCGCCTGAATCCTGTCTCTCAGCAGAAAACAGCATTTTTCCAATATCCTGCATCCGAGAGAGGCATTTGAAAGCATCATAAGCCGCAAATCTGTTCCTCTCATTGCCACAACTTTGGTCGCTTTCTGACAGGCGGCTGAAGACATGAGAACATGAGGCTCGCCCAGCAACGTGGACCAGCATCCCAAAACCCTTCCTTTTCCCAGCGCGGCAATCAGCACGTTTCCTTTTCGTTCACCCAAATCCCTTGTTCTTTCAAGAAATACATGCCCTTCGCAAATAACATAAATGTATTCTCCGTCGTCATGCTGCCGGAAGATATATTCTCCGGCTGAATATGTCTCTATCCGACAAAGTGCTGAAATTTTTTTAATATCCTCTTTGTCCAATCCTTTAAAAAATTCACAGTTTTCCAATGTGTGTTCAATATCCGAACAATTCATTTTTCTCCTCAATTCTTTGTGTGCTTTGCGCCTTTGCAAGAAACCTTTTATCTCTCGCAAAGAACGCAGATAGCGCAAATCAACGCGAAATGGACTGTCATTCTGAGCGGAGCGAAGAATGACACAGCCTGCCTCTTTTGCGCTCTTTGCGAACTTTGCGAGAAACCTTTTGTCTCTCGCAAAGAACGCAGAGGGCGCAAAGCAACGCGAAATGAACTGTCATTCTGAGCGGAGCGAAGAATCTCAGTCCGGGGAGAGGAGATTCTTCGCTCCGCTCAGAATAACACAGCCTGTCTCTTTTGCGCTCTTTGCGAACTTTGCGAGAAACCTGAGTTTCAAATTTTGAATAACTCCCTATATAAAAATAAAAAGGGAATGTCAATAGTTAGCTTGCCAATTCGTCAAATTTGCAGCTCAACATAATCATATCTTCTTCCAATGAGGTTTTGACTTTATAGGGCAGGCTTTTAAACAGCCGTATCATTCCCTGATTTGCGGGCGCGGTCACAGCGAACAGTCCGGCAATGCCGTTATCCCGTGCCGCTTCCGCCAATTTTTTGATCAGTATCCTGCCCAATCCTTTTCCCTGATAATCTCTGCTCACAGAAAAGGCAACTTCTGCCATGTTGGTTGCCTGATTGAGAAGATAGTCTCCCAGCGCCACCACCTTTCCGAATCCGAATTCTCCCACCAGCGCAAGCATTGTCAGGTCTTTCACATAGTCAATCTGAAGCATCCCTTCCAGATCATCCCGCAGAAAACTCCGTTTTTCATGGAAAAATCTGGAAACCACATCATCTTTTTCCAAATTGTAGAAATGCTCCTGAATGCGCCTCTCGTCAACGGGCTTTGCGGGCCGGAACGTGATCTGCTCGCCGCCGATGGTCCGCGCGTCTTCCAACCTTACCGGATACACACCGTGAAGCGATTCTTTCAGCGTGCGATCCGGACTGAGCAGACCCATTTTCTTTGCCTCAAAAAAGAGTTCTTCCCGGAAATCAGGATGCGCAATGCTGATCATGCCCATGGCTCTTTCCTGAAGACTTTTGCCGAAGAGATTGAACGCGCCGAATTCCGTCACCACATAGTTTGCATCGCCTCTCGGCACAACGACTGCCGCGTCGTCGAGTCTCGGCACAATACGGCTCCGTTTGCCGTCTGTCGAGGTCGAAGTCAGCATCAGAATGGATTTGCCGCCTTCGGACCGGGCGGCGCCGCGGATGAAATCAAGCATACCTGTCACGCCGGAAAAGTGATTGTAGTAAAGCGCATCCGCCGCCACCTGTCCGGTCAGGTCCATGGTCATGGCGACATTCAGGGAAACCATTTTGTGGTGGCGGGCAATGATTCCCGGATCATTCACATAATCCGAAGGATGAAATTCAATGGAAGGATTGTCATCTAAAAATTCGTAGAGATACTGAGTTCCCATCGCGCCGCTTGCGACTAATTTCCCGTCATTGAAACCCTTTTTCCGATTGGTGATGACGCCTTCGGAAACCAGCCGCATGATGCCTTCGGTGACGTATTCGGTATGAATGCCGAAATCGTTTTTGCTGGAAAGCGCCAGCAGCGTTGCCTGCGGCGTCGCGCCGGGGCTGATCTGAATGGTGGAGCCGTCGTCAATAAGCCTTGCAATCTGCCGGGCGATCAGATTTGCCGATTCCCGTTCCGGGGGTTCTGCAACATAAATAAGGTCTTCTTCATGTTCCACAATGACATCCACATCATTGACATGAATAAAACTCTGTCCCAGCACTCTGGGCATTCTGGGATTTGCCTGCACGATGACAAGATCGGCAGTCCGTGCGGCAGCAAGAGAAATGTCAACAGAAATTCCCAGACTCATCCAACCGAAGTCATCCGGCGGCGACACCTGAATCAGCGCGACATGAATGGGAAGTTTTCTGCTTTTGAACAGACGCGGCACAGCAGAAAGGTTCATGGGCGTGATAAAACGCATTTTGTCCTCAAGGCCTTTTGCCTTGCCGGATCCGAGATAAAAGGAGCGGATATTGAACTGGCTTCCGGCGTTGTCTGCTGTCAATGTCAGGGGAATGCTTTCCAAAGCCAGCAGACGCACAATCTCAAGGTCTGTGATACATTTGGAAGCCTCTGAAAGCGATTTCAGCAAATGCTGAGGTTCTCCGCAGGAAGAGCCGATAAAAATTCTCTGCCCCGGACGGATCAGCTTTATGGCTTCTTCAACACTTCGTTTTTTCGCAATATAATTGTCTGCCCAGTATGTGTTTTTCCTCTCCATATATATATCCTTTTTTTCAGATTGTCTCTTCTGAGCGTTTTTTTGTTTATCCTGAGATGAAAACGCAAAGCGGCAATCCTGCCACGAAGAGTGCAAAATATTATTCAAGCCGTTTGTATTTCCAAAGAGTTTGTTATTTAGCTTATCTCGTCAGAATTAGCAAGAAAAAGTGTACAGAGAAGAATAAAATTTGGATAGCGGGTCAAACCTGTTGACGGCAATCTTCAGTAAAGCGGGTTTATCTGTTTTTAGCCGGGCTGCTCTACAGCTTGGCTTTCCGGGGTGCTGAAATGCCTAATTTTATAAAATGGTTCAGCATAAACTTTACGACCAATTTCCGATTAACAGAAAGGGCGCCCAGTATGCCGGATGTAAGTATTCTTTTTGGCTGAGGAATTTTTTCTGCGCATTTTGAAGGGCTTTTGCTTTTGAGATGCCGGGCGTTCCAAGCTGTCTGTAAAACTCCGTGATAATAAGAGATGCAGATTCGTCAGCGACAGACCACAAAGTCGCAAGCGCGCTTTTTGCACCGGCTTTGAGTGCGATACCGCCGAGACCCAGCGCGGCGCGTTCGTCCCCCGTAGCGGTCTGACACGCGCTCAATGTGAGCAAATCAATCTGTCGGTCGCGGAATTTTCCGAGAGCGATTAAATCTTCCATCTGATTCATGTTCAGTCTGCCGTCGTATGTCAGCAGAAATGTGTCCCGGGGACTGCCGCCGAAAACGCCGTGCGTTGCCATAAGCACGACCGAATAGTCATAATTTTCAAATTGATGCGACATGTTAACTGTCACAGAGCCGTCTCCATCCAAATCATAAAATGGATTATATGCCGATTCGCCTTTGGCAATGTTCCAGCGTGAAGCAATCCTCTCAATGTCGCTGTCATCAAGCTTTCCGTTGCCGTCAAAATCATAAACAAGCGGTTTGCCTTCAGGCGACACGGGTACAGCCGGCTGTTCAAAGCAAAACAGCATATCAGCGGAAAAAGGTCCTTCGGATTTAAGCGTCTGATGCGC
>DZCT01000424.1 GCA_022736535.1 Desulfatirhabdium butyrativorans
CGGCTTGGCCGATCAGCTCCCCCATTTTCGTATGTCCGCCGGTATTTTCAATGCTGACGCCGGTTCCCTGCGCCACAATGATGTTGTCCGTGCCGGTGCCTGTCGCCGGATGCAGCAGGGGCGTGTAAGTGCTGCGGATGTCCATATCCCAGAGCGCGGCTGTTTTTGCCTCAGTCGCGGAAATAATTGCCCGAGTCATTGCCTGAGGACTCAGTTTCATATTTGTGAGCAGAATCATATTGATAGTGCCGGGTTCATAAAACATTCCGGTATCTTTCGACATTCTCAGCGCATTGGACTTGACGCCGGCTGTTACCAAAGCATAGACTTCCATGTCTCTGAATATCTCTTTTTTGATTGTCAGATGGTCCATGTCCGCGCCGGTAAACAGAAAACTGCTTTCACTTTCCTTTATTTTCAGAACATCATAAAGTTTTTTTCTTGAATCTTTCAATTCAAGCCGATGATAAATCTGCCATGCCGGGGGCGGCGAATAGCTGTTTCCCAGAAAACGGACGCCCTCCCGGCACCCTTCCAGCGTTGACACGGCAGCCATCGGCGAATGGAGTTCTATCATCAAGCTTTTATGAACAAAATCATATAAATAAGTATGAACTGTCCGAATGTCTTTTACATAACCCAAATCCAGATGCAGGGGAAAGGATTTGATAATCTGATTTTGCATGATCTGATGCGTTTCATCTGCAAATTCACTGCTGTAAATCAGGGAGGAAAGCCATGCGGTGAAATATCCGGCGCGGCTTGAAAGCCTGCATGTCAGATCGCAGGGAAAGTAAAAAATGTTTCCGTTTTTAACCGCGTCCGCCTCTTTCCAACCGGGCTGGCTGAAAAATTTTTCTGCCGTTTTCCGGTCGCCTTCGCAGCCGTAAATCACCTGCGGATTGAAGCGGATCCATTCTTCCTGAGTTATCGGAACGATCTGACCTTTTTTGTTCAAATTCGGCGGGATTCCGCCGGCAAGGCGGATGTATTCATTTTGAAAAGAGTCATCGCCGGGCGTCATCACCGTGCCGCCGCCCATGAGCCGGATCACCCGTTTTTTTTGAGATTCGGGGATTTTTGCGGTTTTTCGGGCAATGATGTCAATATCGGATTTGATTTCGCTGACAATTTCAGATGCTTTGTCTGCGGCGCTGAAAATGTCTCCCAGCAGAGCGATATTTTCATAAAGATTTGAAAACGCATCTGTTTTCAGATGAATCACCCGGCATTTGTTTCTGAAGCGGGCAATGATGTCTTTATGAATATCGGAGATAAAAATCATATCCGGCTCAATCTGTTCGATTTTTTCTATGGAAGGCGAAAAGAAACCGCCCACAATCTCCTTCTGAGAAGTTTCCTGCGGATAAGTATCGTGATAAGTAACGCCTCTGACTGCATCGCCCGCGCCGAGCCGGAAAAGGATTTCCGTGACGCCCGGCACAAGTGAAACGACCCGCTCCGGTCTTTTTTCAATGATAACAGTATGTCCCTGCACATCTGTCAGGCTGACAGGGTAGGAAAATGCCAGAGCCGAAAGCAGTGAGAAGTGAGAAATGAGAAGTGAGAAGTGAGAAATAAAAAATGAGGTTTTTTCTTTTCATCTTATTTTTTCCTTTTTCAGTAGTAGGGCGGACACGCTTCGCTCAGACCGCTGAACACTGTAGAACGGGTTTCAAACCCGTTTTACTCTGCTGTCACTGTAGAACGGGTTTCAAACCCGTTTTACTCTGCTGTCACTGTAGAACGGGTTTCAAACCCGTTTTACAGCCCGCAGGGCGGAAGCGTGTCCGTCTTTGTGCTTAACACGCGCAAAGCTGAAGTTCACGCTCTTTAAGCCTGATTACAGAAGTTCCTTCAATTTCACCGTACTTGCACACCACATGATTCATCCCTTTCTGAATGAGCTTGAGCCAGGCATCGCTCATATCAAAGCTGTTTTGCCCTGAAAAGACAAATTCCACTCTGTCCGCCTTCACATTCAGATTTTTTACAGCTTCCCTTTCGTCAAAATCTTTGTCAGGGGACTGATTGCCAAGAACGTAAACAATTATACCTGTTTTCATTTTCTGACCTCCTGTCTGTATATCATTTTGATTTTTATTGCAAAAAAAATCCCCGGACCGAAATAAATTCGATCCGGGGATATCCCTTTTTTTATCCTCGAAATCTGACCGCCCGCCCTCAGTCCGCGAAGGTCGGCGTATTTTTTTCATTCAGGCAGGTATTCTGGCTTTCGGATCATCCTCATGCTCACACCTTCCCGGCTTTTTGTGAGGTTCGAGGTAAGAGGTACGGGGTTCGAGGCTTACCTCTTACCTCGAACCCCTCACCCCTCACCTTCCTAAAGACAGTGGTTTTTGTGAGTTTCGTCCCCGATGACAGCGGCGGGCCCGCTCCCGATTTTCACGGGATTCCCTGTTAAGTCTTATGACGCCTGATGATATGTTCGGATGAATTATATCATAACAATCCGAATGTCAATATTTTTTTCAGAAAATACCGGTTCTGATGATAAGGATGACGCACTCCGGAGCGGCAGACCGTAAAACGGGTTTGAAACCCGTTCTACAGCAAAAAAAAACGTAAAACGCCCCGGCTGAAAACAGGCAAAACCGTTCTACAGCGGCAGACCGTAAAACGGGTTTGAAACCCGTTCTACAGCGAAAAAATGTAAAATGGATTTGAAACCCATTTTACTGCAAAAGCATGGGAATGAAAAATTATTTCTCACTTCTCAATAAAAAAGTCCGAGGGTTTTTCCGTCTTTTAAATTGACCAGCCCTTCTTCGCAGATTCTCAGATAGGGAATCGCCGCGCCGCTCAGTGCAATCAGCGTGAGCAGCGGATCCGGAAAGGAAACGCCGAGATCGCAGGCTGCCTTCCGAAGTGATTTTGTCCGGTCTGCAAGCATTTCTACGGACATATCTGAAATAATCCCCATCACCGGCGTGGGAATTTCTGCAAGAATTTTTCCCTTCGCACAGACGACAGAACCGCCCTGCAAGTCGTGAATCCGGTTGACTGCCAGCGTCATATCCGCATCATCCGCGCCGATCACCAAAATATCTGATGTGTCCCAAGATGCGCTGGAGGCAATCGCGCCGGATTTCATGCCGAATCCCTTGATAAATCCGACAAAAGCTTTGCCCGGCTCATGCGCCCGGTCTATCGCCGCAATCTTCAGAATGTCCTGACCTGCATCGGCTCTGATTTGTCCCCCGGCAGCAGGCAGCGTCAATTTTATCTCCTTTGTCACCAAATCCGTTACCAATTCAATCACGCGCACATCTGCGGCTGCCCGATTTTCCGCAGATACGGCAAAATCCGAAGGCTCAAATTTTCTCGGCAGCCGAACCGTTTTCCGCATACTTTCCGGAAAGATATGCTCACGGGGAGAGACCAGCAGTCTGCCTTCCTGTGCAATGATTCTGCCCTTGCTGACCACATATTCGGCTTCAATCTTTCGGATGTCGGGAATGATGAGAAAGTCGGCGTGCCTGCCGGGCGCGATGCCGCCGATCATTCTGTCGAGCGAAAAATGCTCCGCGACATTCAATGTTGCCATCTGAACCGCCGTAATCGGATTGAAGCCGCAGTCAATTGCCTTCTGCACCACAAATTCCATGTAGCCTTTTTCCATCAGGTCTTCCGGCGTCACGCCGTCGGTAACAAGCGTCAGACGCCGGAAATCCGCGCCGCTGTCTTTGATTTGGGAAATGGCTTCAACATCTCTGCGAATGCTTCCTTCCCTTGCCATGACATGAACGCCGAGCCGCAGCCGTTCAATCGCCTGTTTTGCGTCTATCGGCTCGTGACAGGACGAAATGCCCGCGGCAATATAGGCGGCTAATTTTTTCGCGCTCGCGCCCGCGGAGTGACCTTCCAGTGTTTTGCCTGAAAGCAGCGTTTCTTCAAAAATCGGCAGCATTTTTTCCGGATTCTGAAAAACGCCCTGCCAATAAGATTCTCCGAGTCCGACAATATCCTCCCGCGCTAAAAGTTTCCGAAGGATTTCCCTTGAAATGCCGAAAGCCGTTTTGCTGCTGGAGACCATTGCCGGAGCGGTGCCGAGAATTTTTATGGGCTGATCTTTCAGCGAATCCAAAAATGCCAGAACGCCGTCATATCCAGCTATGGGAAAAGCCTCCATCGTCTCGGTAATAATGGTGGTGGTGCCGCCTTTCATGGCATATTTCAGAAATTCGCCGATGCTGAAAAGCCATGCCAGATGAGCGTGACCGTCAATGAGTCCCGGAATCAGGGTTTTTCCTTTAGCGTCAATGACAACTGTTTGAGGTCCCAGGGTGTGATCCGGCGAGTTTCCGGTATAT
>DZCT01000425.1 GCA_022736535.1 Desulfatirhabdium butyrativorans
CGGGGATTTTTTCCCCACAGAGATCACAGAGAATACACAGAGATCACAGAGTTTTCTCTGTATCCTCTGCGGTCTTTTCTTCTCTGTGATCTCTGTGGTCTCTGTGGTCTTTTCTTCTCTGTGTCCTCTGTGGGAAAAAAGCTTAACAAAATATCGTATAAAGTCAAAAGGGATTCGGTATTATACTGCCCGCCGGCACCATCTGCGCTTTTGTAAAACGGCTTTGCAAGCCCTTTTGCCGGCAAAACGATTGGCATCTATTTTAAGTTTCTGGCATTTTACAGAAAATTCAGAAATCGCAAATTATGACAGTGAAAGAATACGTTTCAGAATGACAATTACGTTTCAAACACCCTCTGCGCAAAATGACAGGAAAGAATTGTTTCAAAAATGAAGGGAAAAGTCAATAGGGACAGAAGTGTATTTTACAATATCGGCAAGTCCGGCGCTTCTCTTTGCGCCCTTTGCGGTTTATTTTTCAATAACTTTTCTTGACAAACACCATTAAAAAGGTTTAATACCGAATTTCTTCTGACTTGATACTTGATACGGGATGACTGATTTTTTTTCAACAGGGATGCACAGGATGAACATGATATTCAACGCATTATACTGTATTTTATCCTGCGCATCCTGTATATCCCTGTCAGTTTTCAATAGAGATTCGGTATAATAAATTTTATTTATAGTTTTCGGACAATTTTGAAGAGGTTTTACAACAGTCGGGTTTCCTGAGAGTAGAAAAGGCAAAAAAGCAATCCGGACAAAGAAGTTTCGCTTCCCGTGCGGGAAGTGCGGATTGAAACAAGCAAACAAACCTGTTGCGTGAAGGAAAAGGAGAATGCGCCATGATCATTAATCAGGGAGAACTTTTTCGCGGCATGACGATGGTTTTCATGAAAGAATTCATGGATTCAACAACGAGAGAATCTTACAAACAAGGGGATTTTGTTTTTCACGAAGGGGACCCGGCTGATCATTTTTACACCTTACTCAGCGGGAGCGTCAAGCTGAATGTCGGCGAGACCGGACAGAGAGTCTATATGGTTTCCAAACCCGGAGAGGCTTTCGGCTGGTCCAGCGTCGCGGGCCGTGACATTTATTCTGCTTCGGCGGAATGTATGGAACCGACAACCCTGCTTAAAATCGGCAGAAACAAACTCGGCAGGCTGCTGGAAAAATATCCGGACTGCGGGATGCTTTTCTATAAAAAGCTGTCAGAGATTTTGGGAAAGCGGCTGATCGGATGCTACCAGATCATTTCCCAAACTTCCTGAAAAAGCAAGCCGGACAAAGAAATGTCGCCTCCCATGCGGGAGGCGCGGATTAAAACTGACAAAACGGTTTTTGAGCTTTATTCAACAATGATTTCAAGCTTTTCCGTTGCATTTTCAACTTCAATGAGCGTGCCTTTTGGACCTTCTTTGGCAAACAGCCCGCTCAGTTCGCTCAGATTAATCCCTTCGGTTTCCAAAGAAGCTTTCACCCTGCTGGGAAGAAGCTTCTCCGAAATATGAAGCGAGGAAAGCGGAAGCGTGATCTTGGTATCCGGCTCTTTTTTCCCGGGTTTGTAAATGTGTATTTTCAACAGCCTCGTCATTATCTTTTTTTTCCTCCTGAAAAAGTATTAAAAATGGGTTCGGGGTCAGGGGTAAGAGGTGAGAGGAGGGGGCTGCCCCTGACCTCTGACCCCGTACCTTTCATCCCTGATCCCATTATGCTTATCACAATCTGAAATTTTTGCAACATTAATCATTCGGTTGATTCTCTTTAACAAAGGGTATGAGGTGCGGGGTCAGAGGTTCGGGGTTGCTCCCTCCCACCTCTGACCTCTTACCCCTTACCTCTAACCCCCATTCGCGAGGCGAACATGAACCATGTCATTATCGGAAACGGTGTTGCAGGGATTCAGGCTGCTGAAGCCGTTCGCCGGTCTGATCCCGCAGGCAGCATCACCCTGATCGGCGATGAAACCTTTCCCCCCTATTGCCGTCCCATGATAAGCCTTGTGCTTGAAGGCAAAATCAAACCCGAAAAACTCCCCATCCGCAGCGCAAGTTTTTATGATGATCTGAACATCACACCTGTATTGGGAAAACGTGTTACGGGCATTGATGCGGAAAACAGAAAAGTCCTGATCCGAAGCAAAACTTCCGGAGATTCTTTGAGTTCCGCCATGCTGACGGGTCATGTCTGTGAAGTGCTGAACGCGATCAGGGATGATGCCGAAGCCGAAAGCCGTACTGAAATCGCTTTTGACAGGCTGCTGATCGCAAGCGGCGCGGACCCCAGACCTGTCAAAGCCGAAGGCTTGAATTTGAAGAATATTTTTTTCATGCGGACCGAGCATCATGTCCGGCAGATGTCAGACGTGCTGCCGGAGGTGAAAAACGCACTGGTGCTGGGCGGCGGTCTGGTGGGATTCAAGGCGGCTTACGGGCTGCTTCGGCGCAGCATCAGCGTAACCATGCTGATTCGCTCAGATTATCCTCTGTCCATGCAGGCAGATGAAACCGCGGGCAGCATGATTCTCGACGAGCTTCTGAAACAGGGCTTGAAGGTCAGATCAGGCGTGGAAGCGACAGCGTTTGAAGGACCGGGAAACGTCAGACACGCGTATCTGTCTGACGGAACAGCGATTCCCTGCGATATGGTTGTGGTGGGAAAAGGCGTGACGCCGGCGATTTCTTTTGTCCCCCGGGACAAGATTCGGACAGACCTCGGCATTCGGGTCAATGAATATATGGAAACCAGCGTTCCCGGAATTTTTGCCGCCGGAGATGTGGCGGAGACGCTTGATATTGCACGCAATACACCTTGGGTAAATGCCATCTGGCCCGAGGCCGCGGCGCAGGGGCGCATCGCGGGAATGAACATGGCGGGCAGAGCCGTTGCTTATCGGGGAAGCCTGAGCCGCAACGTGATCCGCATTTTCGGTCTGGATGTGATGACCGGCGGCGTGGTCAATCCGTCGCCCAAGCAAAAAACAGACGAGTCTGTTTATGAAACCTTCAGCATGGGGGATCCCCGCAGGAAAACCTATCGGAAACTTGTTTTCCGGGATGACAAATTAGCGGGAATGGTGATGGTAAATGACATTGAACAGGGCGGCGTGCTGCTGTCGCTGATTCAAAACCAAAGGACGATCTCCATTCCAAAGGCGGCAATGCTGGAGCCGTCGTTCAATTACAGGCAGTTGATGGGATGAGGTTCGGGGTGAGGGGTGAGAGGTACGGGGAGACGGCGGCTGACCCCGAACCCGCGACGAAGGAGCACATGACGCAAGATGTTGCGTCTCTGCGTCTCAAAAGGACAGCGGCGAAATTCATCAGACCTTCTACACCGGTACCCGAATCAGTATTAGGACCAGAAAAATGATAAACAACGGAATCGTCAAAATCGAGGTGTCGCCGGACATTTTGGAAAACTGGCAGGAAATCACCAATATTTTAAGCGAACTGGTCGGAATCCCTACCGCATTGATTATGCGATTTGCAGAACCTTACATTGAGGTTTTCGTTTCAAGCAACAGCAAAGGAAATCCTTATCATCCCGGAGAAAAAGAGATATTGTACGGCTCCGGTCTGTATTGTGAAAAGGTGATCAGGACCCAAGACAGGCTTCTTGTTCCTGACGCCCTGTCAGACGAAAACTGGAAAAACAACCCGGACATTAAACTGAATATGATTTCCTATCTGGGATTTCCCATTCTGTGGCCCGACAAAAATCCCTTTGGAACGATTTGTATTTTAGATAACAAGCCGAACCAATATTCAGCAACAGTTGAAAGACTTATTTTGAAATTCCGCAGCCTGATAGAATCGCATCTTGAACTGATTTATATGAACCGAATTCTTGGCGACAGGAAACAGACGGCTGACAGACTATTTGAGTGAACTGCAAGCCCTGCGGGGTTTGGTTCCTATCTGTGCAAATTGCAAAAGCATCAGAGACGCTGATGACAACTGGCATCCTGTTGAGCATTATCTCCTGCGGCATCCTGAAGCCGAATTCAGTCACAGTATTTGCCCTGAGTGTATAAAAAAACTTTATCCTGATTTTACTGAAGACTTATAGCAGGCGCATCAGCTCGGACCGGCGATTCCGCCTTTAAAATCGGGTAGCGGTGCAAAAGCAGGTGATTTGAAAATGTCATTCTGAGCGGAGCGAAGAATCTTTTATTGTAACAGTGTATTACAGAAACAGAGATTCTTCACTTCGTTCAGAATGACACTCCGAGGTGATTTGAAAATGTCATTCTGAGCGGAGCGAAGAATCTTTTATTGTAACAGT
>DZCT01000426.1 GCA_022736535.1 Desulfatirhabdium butyrativorans
GACCGGCTCGCGCCTTTTCTCAAAAAAGAGCATGTCGCCATTCAAAACACCATGCCGGATGACAGAATCCATCTCATCGAAGACAGGGCATTTTTCTACCTGGACAATGTTTACGCCAGCAACGGGCTGGAAAATACCAAACTGGCACTGACCTTTCAGAGAGATGTGATCAATTATGTGGTGCCGAGAGTCAGACCGGACCTGATTCACTGCAATGACTGGATGACCGCGCTGATTCCGGCAATGGCAAGACAGAGGCGGATCCCCTGTCTGTTCACGATTCACAATATTCACACCGTGAAAGCCCCTCTGTCTTACATCGAAGACAGAGGCATTGACGCGGCGGCGTTCTGGCATCATCTGTATTATGAGCGTCCCCCGGCAAATTATGAAGAAAGCCGTGATTTCAATAAAATGGATTTTCTGACCACCGGTATTTTCGCTTCGCATTTTGTCAACACGGTCAGTCCGACTTTTCTGCTGGAAGTGGTGGAGGGCAGGCACAAATTTGTGGAAGCCTCGATTCAGCGGGAACTGGCAAACAAATGGTATGCCGGATGCGCTGTCGGCATCCTCAATGCGCCGGACCCTTCTTTTAATCCGAAAACAGACAAGGTGCTGGTTTCCAATTACGGGTATGACAGCCATGCCGCGGGAAAGCAGAATAACAAGCTGTTTTTACAGGAATCGCTGGGGCTTCTCAAAGATGAAAACGCGCCCCTGTTTTTCTGGCCCTCCCGGCTGGACCCGATTCAGAAAGGCTGTCAGTTGCTGACAGAAATTCTTTACAAAGCGGTTTCCAAATACTGGAAACAGAACCTGCAAATCGTATTTGTGGCAAACGGCGATTTTCAGCATCATTTCAGGGATATTGTCCGATTTCATGATTTTGGCAGCCGGGTGGCGGTCTGCGATTTTGATGACAAACTGGAACGTCTGGCTTATGCGGCTTCGGATTTTATTCTCATGCCCTCGCTGTTTGAACCCTGCGGCTTGCCCCAGATGGTGGCGCCGATTTACGGCTCGCTTCCTGTGGCGCATGATACCGGCGGCATTCACGACACGATTGTGCATTTAGATGCGGAAAAAAACACCGGAAACGGCTTTCTTTTCAAGGTCTTTGATTCCAACGGGCTGATGTGGGCAATGGATCAGGCAATGGAATTTTTTATGCTGGGGCCTGAGGTCAGAAAAAAACAGACGGCGAGAATTATGAAAGAAAGCCTTGCCACGTTCAACCATGATGTCACGGCAAAGCAGTATATCGCGCTTTATGAAAAGATGCTGGAACGCCCGCTCATCAATCCGTAACCACGAAGAACACGAAAGATACGAACAACACGAATTTTGTTTTTTTTTGCCGCAGACGGACACAGACAGATATCTGATACCGGAATACGGCGTACATGCGGAAAATATGCCGCAAAAAACCGAAAGCGGATTACTGTAATGTCATTTTGAGCGCAGAATTTTCTGTCATTTCAAGCGCAGAATTTTTTTGTCATTTCGAGCGAAGCGAGAAATCTTACCGTTCACAGACAAGATTTCTCCTCGCTGCGCTCGTCGAAATGACAGGAGATATTTCGCTGCTCGAGCGCAGAATTTTTTGTCATTTCGAGCGAAGCGAGAAATCTTGCCGTTCACAGACAAGATTTCTCCTCGCTGCGCTCGTCGAAATGACAGGAGATATTTCGCTGCTTTTCGTGGTTAAAATGAGTGCTGATTTCCGTATTCACATTGGAAGAAGTTCAATGTGTCGGCGCTTTCTGCAAAAAAGCCTCAATTCCGCTGCTGATGCCTTTTGCCAGATCGGACAATCCCTGTCTGCTTTGCAATGCCTTTTTCTGTTCCGGATGGCAGAGAGAGCCGATTTCAATGAGTACCGCGGGCATGTCAGCGCCCCGGGCAATGAGAATCGGCGCGCCCCGAACCCTGATTTCCGCAAATTTTATCCGGCTCTGAAGGCTTTTCTGTATCAGTTTTGCCAGTCCCCTGCTTTCAGACTGATGCTGATACTGAATCTCATCCCATAACAATGCCTGAGACCTGCTTTTATCATCAGCCGATTCTGACAGCGATTCTGATTTTTTATCAAAATAAAAGATGCTGACAGTTTCCGGCTGATGCGTGAAATTTCCGCCGATATGCAGGCTGATAAAAACATCTGCTTTCCGATTGTTGGACACAGCCGTTCTGTCAGCCATCTCAAGACCGACATCCCGGGTTCGGGTCAGCTTCACCTTATATTCTTTTTGAAAAAGTTCGTCTTCAAGCCTGCGGGCAAGATTCAGGGCGATATTTTTTTCATAAATTCCGCCGGACAGGGACACGCCTGTATCCTGTCCGCCGTGTCCGATGTCTATAACAATGCTGCCCGTAACTGATTTTTCAGTATGCTGTGCGGCAGCTTCAAGATAACAGAAGATCACCGCAATCAATATGACGGCAGGACGCGGTTTTATCTGATTCATTTTGCAAAAAAGGCGGCATAAAAGGTGTTTTTTCAATTTTTCTTGACACATTTCCGATTTGATATTATGTTTTTAAACTATAACTATGAATGTTGCAAGATAAAAATTCCGATTGGGGAGCCTAAGCCTTAATTTTTTCAGGGCTTAACTGTCACCCTGAGTCAGTCAGTAAGGTGGGCTACAACGGCAGAACAGCGAAAGTGGCGGAACTGGCAGACGCACCGGACTTAGGATCCGGCTCCGACGACGGATTGGGAGTTCAAATCTCCCCTTTCGCACCATTTTGAATTGAGAATTGAGAATTGAGAAGTTAATTCTTCAAGCCGGAAAGGAACATTATGCAAATTAATGTAGAAGATGTGAGCAGCGTCAAAAAGATACTGCACATTGAAATTCCAGAAAATCAGGTGACCCGTGAACTGAACGAGGCTTATGAAAACCTCAGAAAGACAGCCAAAATAAAGGGCTTCCGCCCCGGAAAAGTGCCTCGCGCTGTTCTGGAAAGGCTTTATAAAAAAAATATCAGCGCGGAAGTCTCTGCCAAACTGATTCAGGAGTCTTTTGAAAACGCTGTCAGAGAGACAAAGCTGATGTATGTGGGAACGCCCCAGATTGATCCGCCCGAACTGGAAGAAAAATCGCCTTACAAATATAAGGCGGAACTCGAAATCAGTCCCGAAATCGGAAATATTGATTTCAAAGGATTAAATCTGAAGAAAAAGCTTTATCAGGTAACTGAGGAAGAAGTGGAAGGACAGATCAGACGGCTCAGAAAAGACCTGACCCGTCAGAAACCGCTTGAAGAAAGCAGACCTGCACAGGAAGGCGATATTGTTCTGATTGATTATGAAGGATTTGCAGACGGAAAACCGGTTCCGGACATCCGAAAAACAGAAAATTTCGCACTCAAAATCGGCGCCGGACATATTGTAAAGGAAATTGACGGACAGTTGGCCGGCATGAACCCCGGAGAAAGCAAAGAGATCCGTGTGCATTTTCCCGACACCCATCCCCATGAAAGACTTGCAAATCTTGATGTCACCTTTCATGTGAATCTCAAGGAAATCCGGGAAGAAATTCCCATGGAACTCGATGCGGAATTTGCAAAGATTTTCGGCAAATCTTCTATGGAGGAACTGAAAGTTCAGATCAGGGAAAATCTGAGACAGGGATATGAAAACCGCTCGGATCAGGAGGTGAAAGAACAGATTTTTTCCGCGCTGATCGAAAAGCATGAATTTGAGGTCCCCGATGTATGGGTTGAGGCGGAACTGCAAGGCATTATTGCAGAAACAGAAAGAACCTTTTCCTATCACAATGTCTCTATGGAAGCGGCGGGCGTCACCAGAGACAGTCTTGCGGAAAGATACAGAGATTCCGCTGTCAAGCAGGTCAAACGCCATCTGATACTCAACAAAGTGATTGAGCAGGAAAATCTGACGGTTTCTGATGAAGCGCTGGAACAGGCAATGAAAAATATGGCGGAGGCGCTGAAAAAAACGCCTGAAGAAATCAGGAATCATTACAAACAGAATAAAGAAGAACTTGATTATTTTAAACATACCCTGCTTGAAAAGCAGGCATCAGAACTTATTATTAAACATAGTCTTATGGAAGAAGTCAGACCTGAACCCGAAGCCCTGCCGGAACAGTAAAGTTTTCAGTTTTCAGAGGTGAGTGCTGAGTTTTTCCCTTTCTCACGCGCAGCGATGTCTGCCATTGCGAATCACTGTTTTCCGCATGACTGCCCGCGTGAGAACGGGAATATCGCACATCCGAACTTTATACTGCTTTACACTCAGACCTCAGCGCGGGCAGCAAG
>DZCT01000427.1 GCA_022736535.1 Desulfatirhabdium butyrativorans
CGGATTGCCCTTGTTGCAAATAAGCGAAGGGTAAGCACCAATGCCATTAAGTTAATCCTTCCGGAGTGCTGAAATGAGCGGAGCGACCGAATTTTATAAAATGGGTTAGCACATGCTAAAATTTCATTTTAGCACTCCGGATTGCCCCTTAACTTAACGGCATTGAGGGTAAGCACGGGGGCTTCCCCCTACGGAAAAAATGCAGACGCACCGCCGCTCAGGAACAAAAAATTCGTAAGATTTTAAAAATATGATACCTGAATTTATTCATATTCATGAAGTTGTTGACGTTGTGATTGCGACATTGGACGCACGGGATCCCTATACCTATGAACATTCCTCCAGAGTTGCGCTTTTCTCGGAACTCATATCCCAAGATATGAAATTGCCGCAGGATATGCACCAGCGAGTGCATATTGCGGCTCATCTTCACGATATTGGAAAAATCGGCGTTTCTGACAGCATTCTCAACAAAGCCGGTAAGCTGACAAAAGCGGAAATGATAGAAATTCAAAGCCATTCCCGCATCGGATACAATATCCTGAACCGGCTTCCGACGTTCAGAGTCGTTGCGAAAATCGTACTCCACCACCATGAACGCATGGACGGAAACGGCTATCCCGAAAGACTGAGCGGCGAGGCGATTCCTTTGGAATCACGGATTATCGCTGTTGCGGACGCGTTTGATGCCATGACATCAAACCGATCCTATCGGAAAGGAATTTCTGTTGAAGATGCGGCAGCGGAAATCGCCCGTCATGCAGGCGAACAGTTCGATCCGAAAGTTGTAAGACATTTCAACCGTGTTTACAGTGAGTTCCCGCAGCATATTTGCTGCAATGCCGCAAACGGCAGACATTATGCTTATGTGGGTCATGAGGAGTTGATGCACTCAAGGATCGTGCAAAACGGGGTAACATAACCGCCGGGCGAATACCCCCTCATTGTCATTAGACATTTTCGGAAATAAGCGATGCCCATTTTATTAAAATCGGTCTCGCAAAGGGCGCAGAGGGCGCAAAGATCGCAAATCCGCCGAAAATTGCGGAACGGACACTTTCTCTCTTTCTCTCTTTCTTACTTTGCGCCCTCTGCGCCCTCTGCGCCCTCTGCGCCCTCTGCGCCCTTTGCGAGAACCTTTTTTATTTCCGAAAAAGTCTATTATTTTAAAGATTTCTCGCTCCGCTCGAAATGACAATGCCGGTCACTTTTGCAGACGACGGAATGATATTCTTACGGCTCAGAACCGTCCGGCGGAATCATGCCGTATTTGCGGATTTTGCTTCGCAACGTGGGCAGTGAAATTTCCAATATCCTGGCGGCTTTGGTGCGGTTCCAGCCGACGCGGATCAGCGTATGCTGAATATGCTCCTTTGGTTCTTCGTGATGAGGGCTGTTGCGGTGAATCACTCTGGCAATCAGTTCCTTGCCGGTGCCGGTTTCGCCCTGAATCAGCACGGGCGCACGGTTCTGACAGACCAGCCCGATCATCTTGAAGATATGCAGCATCTGCGCGCTTTTGCCGATAATCGCCTCGGAAGACGGCGGCATTTCGGCTTTTTCTCCGAGGGGCGGAATATCCCGTTCCGCTGCCAGCACCTGCAATGCCTGATCCACGGCTTTTTCAACTTCGTCCGCGTCCAACGGTTTGTGGATGTAGTCATACGCGCCTCTTTTCATGGCGCGGATCGCGGTTTCCATATCCTGAAAAGCCGTAATCATAATAATTTTGGCATGATGGTCCTTTTCCTGCATGTCTTTGAGAATATCCAAACCGTTGCTGTCCGGAAGCCGGATGTCTAAGATAACAATATCAGGGCGGTTTCCGGAAAAAAGTTCAAGTCCTTCTTTGCCGGTTGCGGCTTTGCAGACATCATGCCCTTTTTCGGTCAGAAACATTTCAAGGGATTCCAGAATCGAATATTCATCGTCAACTATCAGTATGTTTGCCATGTCTCCCCTGCGGAACGGAGCTGTCCTTGTTATTCATATTGATTCCAAAATGTTAATTGCAATATCTGCTCCGTTTTCCAAAAATTTTTTCCCGAATTCTGTGGGAAACACACTGGAATGAATCGTATTTTCATATCTTTTCCGTAAACATTTTATTCTGTCCAGAACTCTGGGAATCGCCTCACGGATATCGGGATTAAAAGAGAAAAAGTGTGCAGGTTCCGACGCTGAAAATACTGCCAGATCAAAAATATCACGGACTGTAAACTGAGAAGCCCTGTAATAAATCTTTTTTGAAATGATCTCAGCAGGTTTTTCCACAGGAATTTTTTTATTGCAGAACTCGTATAAAAAAAACGGCTTTTCCGTAAACATGCGTGTCACGAGAAAATCAATATCTCCCTCCGGTCTTTCAATTTTAAGATAGTGCCCCGGCTGCTGCCAGTTGTCTGACAGGCTTCTTATTTTTCTGTTTTTATTCGGAGAAAGCAGTTTCAGCGCATCGGCATTCTGAAAAAAGATGTCAATATCGTAGCTGATTCTGTGCTTCAGAGATATTGCCAGCGCGGTGCCGCCGCCGAGAGTCCATCTCTCTTCCTGCGGCAAATCTTCGAGCGCGGGCAGTACCAGTTCAAGCAGTTGTCTCCATGCGGAGGGCTGCCATTTCTCTGATCCATTCTGTTGTCGGTCCATCGTTGCACTCCCATATTTCGACTGCTCCGGCAAGTTCCTCAAATGTCAAAACGCCGGAAAGAACAATGTCGTGAATGAGCGGAATCGGGAGTTCCTCCAGAAAAGCCCATATATGAGGCTTCCATTTTTCTCTGCATGTTCCGGCTTTAAGACAGGCGACAAGCAGCGCCGCGTTGATTTTTTCGGGACAGGATGCGTTGATCTGCCGGACCGCTATTTCAATAAAATTTTTGCTTTTTATGTGTTCGGAGTTTTGCATGTCTCGTCTCTTTATTCCATAGAAATTCCCGCTCATACCGTAAATTGAATTTATTCAGCCCATGGATTGAACACAGATGCTTCACTTGATTCAATATCAGAGATATTCCTCATTTCCGGTTTCTATCCATTCAATGACTTGTCTGTTCGGAGAAGGTTTAAGCATCTCTGAAATGACACAGGTATCCAAGAGATATTTCACAATTCTGTCTCCCTTGAAGTGCTTTTATCCCTTTCCAAATCCAATTCTGCCCCATACAAGGGAGAGTTTCTGAAAAAATTTCTCAGGTTTCCGATGCTGTTTTGTGAAGAAGATTGATTTTTTATTTCAAGCTTTTGCTCATATTCTTCTTCTTTTACAACAACAAATTTCTTTCCGTGCAGTTCAATAAGCAAATATTCTTCAGAGGTCTGATTCAAATCATCCAGCGCCTGAATCAGTTCCTGACTGAGCTGCTCTTTTAAAATGGCTTTCATCTTTTTTTCCTCCGGGATTCCGTCTGATGAACGGAAATCCCTGCTTACAACTCACGATAAACTTCACGCCGATGTCTCACATAATGTATGATAACCTGTCGGGATAATGTATCAACTTCATAGATGACACGATAATCGCCGACCCGAAGCCTGTAAAGCTGTTCCGTACCTGAGAGCCGGAGAGACTGCCGGGAAAAAGGATCGGTCTCAAGCTTTTCAATTTGCAGCAATATGCGGTCAGCCGTCTTTGTCTGTAGTCTTCGCAAGTCTTTTTCAACAGAGGGCTTGAATATGATACTATACAGCGTCATTTTTTTTCAGCCGTTTTTTCATTTCCGTCATAGATATAGCTTTTTCTTCACGGCGTTCTGCAATCACAGCCAGATCGTGCAGGTCTTCCATTATCCGGCGATACTCTGCGATGGGAAGAATCACGCCTGTTTTTTTCCCCTTGCCGTTGACAATAAACTGTTCCTGTATGGTTTTCATATAAAATATCTCCCTTGATATTATTATGTTGAGTATCGGAAATCCCTGCCCACCCTGCACGGCTATGTCTAAGCTGTCCGAACCCTGATTAAAGGATTAAAGGATTTTCATGATTTCTGTTCAGCCTGTTGATGCCGGTCTGAAAAATCCTGCAAGCCCGAACAGCTTGACACAAATCCTGCCAATCCTTTAATCAGGTGAATCAGGGTTCAGACTATGACGCAATGCGTCATAACCGTTTTTGCCGCGGCAAGGGGCTACGCCCCTTGACCCCCCGGCTTTTCCCTGCCCCCGCTCCCGGAAAAGGAATCATCCGACCTCCGCTCCGTTGCGGTGCGGATGATTCCTTTCCGTCCGCTTCCCCTGCTCCTGCCTGCTTTAGCTCACCTTTGCTGACCTACAGGCAGAACCAGGC
>DZCT01000428.1 GCA_022736535.1 Desulfatirhabdium butyrativorans
AGCTTTTTTATAAAAAACTTTGCGCTCTCTGCGCCCTTTGCGAGAACCTTTTTTACTTCCGAAAATGTCTATTAAACATTTTCGGAAGTAAGCGATGAATCTCTCGCAAAGCACGCAGAGAACGCAGAGGAAAAAAGCTTTTTTATAAAAAACTTTGCGCTCTCTGCGCCCTTTGCGAGAACCTTTTTTATTTCCGAAAAAGTCTATTATTCGTAGGGACACGCCGGCGGCGTGCCTCTACCGCCTTTTTTATATTATGGGACATATCATCATCAAAGATTTGCAGAAAGAATACATTGAACGGCGAAAAGTCAGCCGCAGCATGGAATGCCCTTATGTTGCCTGCGGAGAAGTCAATGTGGTTTTTGAAAATATCAATCTTGAGTTTGAGGAAGGAGAACTGGTCTGCATTCTCGGTCCCTCAGGCTGCGGGAAAACCACCATGCTCCGCATTATTGCGGGCTTTGAAAAAGCCAGCTCGGGCAATGTCATCATCAATGAAACGCCGGTCACGGGTCCCAGCTCGGATCACATTTTTGTCTTTCAGCACAATGCCCTGCTGCCCTGGTTCACAGTCTGGGAGAATGTTGAACTGGGGCTGCGTCATGTGAAAGATGAGACAAAAAAAAAGGAAAGCATTCAGGAATATATCAGCATGGTCGAACTGGAGGGATTTGAAGACAACTACCCCTACCAGCTCTCCGGCGGAATGCAGCGCAGGGCCGAACTGGCACGGGCATTGGCAGCGGAGCCGGATACGCTCTTCATGGACGAACCTTTTTCAGGGCTGGATTTTCTCACTCACATGAAGATGCGGGAAGAAGTCGTCAACATGCACCAGTATATCGGAAAAACGGTGGTAATTGTCACCCACGACATTGACGACGCGCTGATTATGGGAGACCGCATTGTGGTTATGAGCGGCAGACCGGCTTATGTGAAACTCACTCGCAAGTTGGACTACTCCCGTCCCCGGAATTACGAGAATATGCCGGAACTGAGCGAATTGAGAAACGATCTTTTCTTCATGCTGGGTGTCAACTATGCCGTTTAGATATATACTGTTTTTATGCTCCGGCGGGAAAATTTCTCACATTCCCCTGCCCTGGCGTATCGGCGTATCCGTCATCTTATGGCTGATATTTATCTCATTGCTTCATTTTCGGCTCAACGGCGACGATGAAAAACGGGATGTCATCCGCATGGGATATATGCCGGTGATTACGAATCTTGCCGCGCCGCTGTTAGATTACGTGAGCAAAAACAAGGGCGGGATTTATTTCAATGCAGTCAAATTTGCCTCATTTGCGGAAATGGCGGAAGCGCTGCGGCATGACAAGATTCAGGTTGCCTTTATGATTGCGCCCCTGTCGGTGGTTCTCAGACAGCAGGGTGAAGATGTGAAAATCGTTTACATCGGCAATCGGCATGAAAGCACGCTGGTGGTCCGAAAAGATTTGAATATAAAAGAATTGAAGGACTTGTCCGGCAAAACCATTGCCGTTCCCATCCGTTATTCGGGACACAATCTCAGCATCCTGCAACTGATGGAAAAAAACGGACTCACCGGACAGATTAAAATTGTGGAGATGAACCCGCCGGACATGGCGGCTGCCCTGGCTTCAGGTTCTTTAGACGCCTATTATGTGGGAGAGCCGTTTGCCGCTCAGACTGTCAAAAGCGGGGACGCGCAGGTTCTTTACTATGTGGAAGATGTGTGGAAATATTTTATCTGCAATCTGGCTTTAGTCAAACAGAGTATGATTGAAAATGATCCTGAAGTCGTCAGAATGCTGGTTCAGGGTGCGGCGCGTGCCGGTCTGTGGGCAAAAGACCATACAGAAGAAGCTGCCCGTATCGCATCCCAGTATTGGAATCAGCCCCTTGATCTGGTGAAATATGCGCTCACCACTCCGGAAAACCGCATTGTGTATGACCGCTTTGTCCCCAAACATTCGGAGCTTCAGCATATCGCAGACCTGATGCTGCATTTCGGTCTGATGAAGAACAACAACATCGAAGGCTTAGTTGAGGAGCGATTTGCAAAAGAGGCAAATCTGGGAGGCATTTCAGATGTGGAAAGCATTTTAAGTGAGAAATGAGAAGTGAACGCCTCCGCTTCTCGTTCCCACGCTCTGCGTCCCCTTGCCGACGCATTCGGGCAATATGGCTTATCTGCTTCATTTTACGCCTGCTTTTTTTCTTGACATCATCTGAAAAAAGATATAAGACTTGAATTATATAAAAAACATGACTGAATAAAGCTAAACCTGTCGTGAGGCAGGGACGGAAAGCCACGGGTCTTAATTAAAAGTTAAAGACAGCCGGGTTGCTATCATAAAGCAGCCCGGCTTTTTTTATTTGTGCGAAGTCAGCAAAAATCCCCCCTTGAGGGGGGTGTATGCGGGGTCAGGGGTTAGAGGTCAGAGGCAGACCCCCGAACCTCTTACCCCGCACCCCGAATCCCCTCGCCCACCCCCCCTCAAGGGGGGATTTCGGCGTACAGGATTTTAACTTTTAACCATAGTGCTTTGTCAAGTTTGAAAATGTGAGTTGAAACCGGCGGCATATTTTTTCAATTTCTGTTTTCATCAGAAATCAACTCACAAAAACAAAGTTGACAAAGCAATAGTAGAGCGAGTTTCAAACTCGCTTTACAACCGGAAAAGGAGGAACAAAATGAAGTATTTCGCAAAGTTGGTTCAACACAGACCCGAAGGGCTTCTGCTACGGCTGATGCTGCTGCTGGCAGCAGGAGTGATATTGACAGCGGGGACGCACGTTCTGCCGGTGCAGGCCGCAGAGCCGGTCATGGTCAAAGACATCGGAATGTCCGGAACAGTCAGTTCATATCCTGGCTATCTCACCGATGTAAACGGAACGCTTTTCTTCTTTGTGTATGAGTATGATGACGACAGCGGGGAGGGAGATTTCTTCAGCGAATTATGGAAAAGCGACGGCACCGCAGACGGTACGGTCTTAGTTAAAGACATCAAAAGCGAAGCTTATTGTGATGATCTTATCAATATGAACGGAACGCTTTTCTTTACGGCAGATGACGGCACTGACGGCTGTGAACTGTGGAAAAGCGACGGCACCGAAGCCGGTACTGTCATGCTCAAAGGCATCCGGCTTGGGGCGGACGGTTCATATCCGTCCGACCTTATCAATATGAACGGAACGCTTTTCTTTACGGCAGATGACGGCACGCACGGCTATGAACTGTGGAAAAGCGACGGCACCCAAGCCGGCACTGTCATGGTCAAAGATATCCGGCTTGGAACGGACGGTTCATGTTCATATCCGTCCAACCTTATCAATGTAAACGGAACGCTTTTTTTTGCGGCTGATGACGGCACGCATGGAAAAGAACTGTGGAAAAGCGACGGTACTGAAGCCGGAACTGTCATGGTCAGAGACATCCGCCCCGGCTCTGACAGTCTGATTTACAGGGATTATTACTCTTTATCTTTTATCAACATCAACGGAACGCTTTTCTTTCTGGCAGATGACGGCACACACGGCAGAGAGCTGTGGAAAAGCGACGGCACAGAAGCCGGCACCGTCATGCTCAAAGACATCCGCTCCGGAGCGGACAGTTTAGTTGACGAGTATCACGGCATATCTTTCACCGACATCAACGGAACGCTTTTCTTTACGGCAGATGACGGTACGCACGGCAGAGAACTGTGGAAAAGTGACGGCACTGAAGCCGGCACTGTCTTACTCAAAGACATCTTTACCGGGAGCGCTGATTCATCTCCTTCCGGCTTTACAGATGTAAACGGAACGCTTTTCTTTACAGCGGATGACGGCACTCACGGAAAAGAACTGTGGAAAAGCGACGGCACCGAAGCCGGAACGGTTTTGGTTAAAGACATCCATCCTGGGATAGGGAATTCATCTCCTTATAGTTTTGCCGACATAAGCGGAACGCTTTTTTTTGCGGCAGATGACGGCACGCACGGTGAAGAGCTTTGGAAAAGCGACGGCACTGAAGCCGGAACGGTCTTAGTCAAAGATATCTGTCCGGGCAGCAGTGGTTCTGGTGAAATTCTTTGTTATTTTTTTAGTATAAACGGAATGCTTTTCTTTCTGGCAGATGACGGCACACACGGCAGAGAACTGTGGAAAAGTGACGGTACCGAAGCCGGAACGGTACTCGTCAAAGACATCTATCCTGGGATGGGGCATTCATTTCCTTATAGTTTTGCCGACATAAACGGAATGCTTTTTTCTGCGGCAGATGACGGCATGCACGGCACAGAACTGT
>DZCT01000429.1 GCA_022736535.1 Desulfatirhabdium butyrativorans
CTTTGCGAGAGATTCATCGCTTACTTCCGAAAATGTCTAATATCTACTTCATTGTACTGGTGGTCTGAACAAAGCGGGTATCTTTCCCGCTGATGGATACAGCGGGTTTTTCTTCCGCGCCGATTTTTTTTCTTCCGAAAACATGCACTGCGGGACCGTCTTTCGGATTCGGAGATTTTTTCCCGAAAATATCTTCTGCCCGTCTGGACATGAACCCGGGACCCCTGCCAGCCTGATCCCCCTGTTTCTCTCCCTCCGGCGGTGAAGCCAGAATGCCCTTATCATCGTAAAGAGACAATATGACTTTCTTCTCTTTTTCATTCCAGAGAACCGTATGATTCATTTTCCTGAAAATTCTTCTGAACAGTTCTTCAGGAATGGCATCTCTTATTTTCAGACTGACAGGAAAATCTCCGAGTTCTCCGTAAAGTGTGATCTCATAACCGGATTCGGCTGCAATTTGTTCCAGCACCTCCGGCAGCGATTTATTTCTCACATCCAAAGAAAGATGAGGTTTTCGGGTATCTGCTCCGCCCCGGGCAAAAGTGGAAATTGAAGGGAAGGCTGCCATTGCCAGTCCCAGCCATACAATAAAGAATATCCATTTAATCTGCATAGTTTTCATGACCGACTGCCATTATTTTAACTTATAAAGAATACTCAAAAATTACAAGATGATCAAGATTTTTTTTAATGAAAAGCGGTTTTCGGGTTTGTTTTAAAAAGAGAGAAACAATATAGACGGTTTATAAGAAAGGATTTGTTTACCGCGAATACAAAAAAAAAGAGATTGTCGGGAATAAAAGCCGGGAGATCGAAAATTTCTTTTTCAAGCCCCGTAGGGGCGGCATATTTGTAGCTGTCCGGATCATGTTTTTTTTCTCGCAAAGGCGCAGAGAGCGCAAAGATTATGAAGTTTACCGGCTGTGAAGATTCCGGTTTCCTCTCCTTCTTTTTCTTTGCGTTTCTTTGCGTTCTTCGCGCCTTTGCGAGAAAACAAAAAAGGGCAGCCACAGGGGGCTGCCCCTACTTTCGTGTTTCCTATTTCTTCTGAAACTCGTGTCTGGTGTATCTGTCGGTCATCAGCGTGATGCCGGTTTTGTCGTATCGCCCGTCGCCCGGATAATCCGAATAGACCTCTATGGTCGGAACAGAGACATGAAAATAATTCACATCTATCCTGCCGCTCACGTCAAACCATATTTTGACATACAGATCGGGATTGTTCACGCTGCCCCAACTGACCGCATGGGGATCCGCATAAAAATAGCCCCAGACCACCGTATCCCCGCGTTTCGTATTTTCAATTCCGCCGAGATACCATGTCGCGTCCAGGGGTTGTCTGAACCAGTCTTCAATATTGATAATCGCCCCGATTTTAAGACCGTTTATCGTATTATAGGCAGTGGGTTTGCCTTTCTGCTCATATTCCGGCGGAGAGACACCGTCTTCTTTGCTGATCTCCACAAAGCTTTCGCCGTTTTCGTAATAATGCTTGATGTATCTGTCAGATGTCGTTGCGGTGTTCTGCTCGTCTATGGTTCCGTCATATTTGTAATCCGAGTAAACCTCTATATCCGGCACCGAAACATGGAAGAAATTCACATCCAATCTGCCGCCGTGATCAAACCATATTTTGACAAACAAATCCGGATTGTTGGCTGATCCCCAGGTCACATCATCCGGGCTGGCGTAAAAATATCCCCATATCACTGTATCGCCTGCGGCTGTGCTTTCTTTGCCCCCCCGTTTCCAGACCGCTTCAATATCACCCGCTGCTTCTCCGGTCTTGATGACAGCCCTTATCCACAAACCGGGAGAAGCCATATATCCGTTTTCCAAAGAAACTCTGTTTGTAATATACTTGAGACATCCGTCTGTCTGTTCATAGTAGCTGATATGGACATAGCCGACATCATCTATGATAAGCGAAGGATACTGTCCCGCATTCTCCTGATTGTCAACAACTTCACTGATCCATTCGCCGGAAGCGTTGCTCACATAATTAAGCGAGCCTTCATTGCGGTAATATGAAGCGTTCCACTTGCTGGCGTAATAGGCAATATGAACATTCCCGGATGAATCTGTTGCGATGGCGGAATACATGCCCGCATCACCGTAAGTATCCACTGTTTCGCTTGTCCATACACCGGAAACATTTGTGGCATATTTGAGGTCGCCTTCAGGAGGATAATATGCGGTATCAAAATCCGGTCTGTAATAGCTGATGTGAACCTTATCCCCGGCATCTATTGCCATTGAAATGTTTCCCATATAGGAAGAATATTGCCCCACTTCCTCCTTGTCTGCAACCGTTATTACCCATGAGCCTGAGGCATTGGTCGCATACTTGAGATTTCCGACATAACCTTTTAAATCTATATCATAATTATATGAGTAATACGCGACATTGACATTGCCGGCGCTGTTCATCTTAACCGAAGATATAAACGGAAACGGCGAAGAGATAAGTGTGTCGTCTTCAAGAACAATACTTTCTGCTTTTTCAACGGTTTTTATCACCCACACGCCGGATGCGTTTGTCACATATTTGAGATATTCTTCGGAACGCATTTTTTCATCATAGTCGGTAACATTATAGCTGATATGAACTTTCCCTGCTTTGTCGGTTGTAATGGAAGTGTATCTGCCGACCATATCTCCGTCGCTGTCAACAGTGGCTGTCACCCATGAACCTGACGCGTTTGTGGCATATTTGAGCGAGCCTTTTTCGGGATAAACGCCTTCCTCTTTGACAGCATAATAGCTGACATGCAGATAACCTTGGGCGTCCATTGCCATGGAGGCGTAATTGCCCACAACGCCGTAGCTGTCTATGGTTTCCGTAGCCCATGAACGGGATGCGGAATCAATATTGCTTGTGGCATGTTTGAGATCGCCGTTCTGCGAGTCAAAATAAACAATATGAAGCGTGCCGGATTTGTCTATTGCAAGTGAGGAATACTGACCTACATCTGCAAAACTTGTCACTGTTTTGCCCAACCATGTTTCTTCTGCTACGGCCTTTGCCGCGGTCATAAACACCATGCCGAGCGCCGCAAGCAGAAGAAGTACCTTTTGCCTTTTCATTTCTTGCTCTCCTTTGTTTTTAATGTAAATTATTTGAAGGATCGGTTCCGGGGAAAACTCCTTTCCCCGTATATTTTAAAAATATAAAAGCATGATTTATTTTGAATGTCAATAAAAACCTTGCAAATTTCTGAAAGCCGGTCTGTGTCGGAAAAGTTTCTGACAAGCTCCGTAGGAGCGGAATATTTGTAGCAGAAATATTTTTTTAAATGATATTTCGCCCCTGCGGGGTTTTTACCGGAATCTGTTCCGGTCGCTACAAATATGTTGCCCCTACGGGGCTTGCAAAATTTTCGATCTGCTGATATTAGGTGAAAAGATTCTTCGCTCCGCTCAGAATGACAGGCAGAATGACAGACAGACAGGCGGAGGCGACAGGCAGAATGACGGACAGAGAGACGGGAAAGGAATAAAAAATGAATATCATTGAAACTGCAAAAAATCTTTATCTGATTCCCTTGGATCAGAATTTGCCGGGATTCAAACCCTTTATTGCTTCATGGCTGTATAAGGGAGAGAAAAATTTTCTGGTGGATGTAGGTCCCGCCTCGACAATTCCCGTGCTGTTGAAAGCACTGGAAATGCTGGGCGTAAAAACATTGGACGCGGTGCTGCTGACTCACATTCACATTGACCACGCGGGCGGCATCGGCGATTTTTCTTCATACTTTCCCGATACGCCGATTGTCTGCCACAGTTCCGCTTTTCCGCATCTCAAAGACCCCTCCCGGCTCTGGGAAGGCAGCCTCAAAACCCTCGGCGCGACAGCCCAAGCCTACGGTCCCATTCAGCCGGTTTCCGAGTCCCTGCTTTGTGACGCGGCGCAATTCCGGGATTTCGGTATTACGCCCTTTCTGACCCCGGGACATGCGGTTCATCATGTCAGTTATCTCTTCGGAGAATATCTTTTCGGGGGCGAAGCCGGGGGCGTTTTCACCGAATTTCCCGACGGCTCTTTTTACCTGAGACCCGCGACGCCGCCCCGCTTCTTTCTGGAAACCAGTGTTCGGAGCGTTGAAACGCTGTTGCAAGTACCGCATAAACTGTTCTGTTACGGTCATTTCGGCGCGACAAAAAAGACGCCGGAACTTCTCAAAGCGCATAAGCAGCAGCTTTTTGAATGGGCTGATATTATTCGGGAACAGATGCGGACTGCGGACACAGAAGCAGATATATGGGAAC
>DZCT01000430.1:0-2430 GCA_022736535.1 Desulfatirhabdium butyrativorans
GGGGTTCGCAGGCTCACCCCGACCTACGAAATTGTTAACTTAACGGCATTGGGGCCCGCCCTACCCGTTAATTTTTTGAAAGCGAATTGGGTAGCGGTGTAGCAGAGGTGATCGCAGGGTGTCATTCTGAGCGGAGCGGAGAATCCCGTTTTTTATAATACTCTGTTATAATAAGAGATTCTTCACTGTGTTCAGAATGACAGGGTTCATCAGCTATTCTACACCACTACCGCGAATTGTTATAAGCCAAGCGTTTTTTTTACAGGGGGGCGGAAAAGTCCCCGGCTGTTATAAAGAAAGGCAGAATCGAGATATTTCGGTTCTGCTTTTTTTTTACAGCAGTTTCAGGCAAGAGGCCAGATTTTATTGAGACGGCTGATTCGCTTATGATTTTTCAATAAAATTTTATGATACAGCCATAATTTTCAGCCGCACTTATTTTTAAAAAATTCTATAACAGCCTTGAATAGATGTATAAAATAAAAATAAAAAATTTGGGCATATTTTTTGCATCTAATCATATACAAGCATAATGTGAGCCTTCCGTAAAATCCCCCGATTCCCGATCCGGCAATTTATTTTTAATATCCTGTAAGAAAAAAAAATCCCCTGTGTATTCTTCGTAAAAAATGGGGATTAATAAGGGGCTTTAAGATTGTTTCCGAAGGGAATATTTTTTTTAAGAGATTATAAAGTAAAAAAAATATGGCAATTTTATGAAAAATATTTATTCTGTTTAAAATAAAAAAATTAAAAACAGGATTTGCAACTTAGGATGGAACTCACACAATATCAGCTTTATGATTTGATAAACCGTCCCGGTCCGCTCTGGCTGGCAAAAATTGATTTAAGTGAAGCGAATCTGGAATTTGCCAATTTGAAAGGGGCAAATCTTTATCATGCCAATCTGAGAAATGCTGATCTCAGAGGGGCGAATCTGGAAGAAGCAAATCTGTGCTGTGCGGATATGAGCGGCGCTAATTTAAGCGGCGCGAATCTGAAAAATGCCAATATGACAGATGTGAATCTGATCAATACCGTTTTCGGAACATTCGGCAACAGCGAAGTTCCGCATTTTGACGAATCAAAGCAGACTGAGAGAGAAGACAGCTTCGCCCGTCGGCGGCAGCGCCGGGAAGAAAAAATCGTCAGACTTGACAAACATCGGAAACAGCAGCCAGCGGGAGCATATTCCGGAGTGCTGAAATGAAATTTCAGCTTTTTTACCACTGCACTGCTAAAATTCGCTCCGCTCATTTCAGCACTCCGGAGTGCTAAAATGAAATTTTAGCATTTTTGCCGGTGCTGAAATTTTAGCATTTTTGCCGGCGCTGAAATTCGCATTTTTACCGGTGCTAAAATTCGCTCCGCTCATTTCAGCACTCCGCATTGCATTGTCATTTCGACCGAAGGGAGAAATCTTTGCGGTGAACGGTAAGATTTCTCGCTACGCTCGAAATGACAGGGCGCTGCGCTCGAAATGACATAAAGCTGTTGTCATAGAAAAGAGGTTTGAGTGACAGGGCATACCGCCCTGTAACTTTAATTTTATTTAACTAAGGAGGTTTTTGATGAGACAGAAAAGCGGAATACCAAAGGAATCCGGGGGGAAATGGTTTAAGCTCATTATCCTTCTGGGAGTGGTGGCATTTGCTGCTTTCGGATGCAGCAGCGGAAGCGACAGCACACCGGCGGTCCAGCAGGGAAAATTTCTGGACAGTGCGGTCAGCGGCGTGGAATATGAAACCCCCACACAGTCCGGCATCACGGATGCGGACGGAACTTTTAAGTATGCGGAAGGAGAAACGGTTAAATTTTCTATCGGTGATATTGAATTAGGCGAAACCGAAGGCGAGGAAACCGTAACGCCTGTTGATCTGGTGCCGGGCGCGACGGATGAAAGCGATCCGACTGTTACCAATATCACCCGTTTCCTGATGACACTGGATGAAGACAACAATCCTGATAACGGTATTGCGATCACAGAGCCTGTGAGACGTGGTGCCAAAGGGATGAGGATTAATTTTAAGGTAAGTATTACAGATTTTGAAAACAGCCAGTCTGTTCAGGAAGTCATCGGCGCGTTGACCTCGCTTCTTGAGACCCTTGGCGAAAGGCTTCTGGTGCTTGCAAGCATTGCTCAGGAACATCTCAGAAGCACGCTTGACAGCCTCGGAGAAGATGAACTTGTTGATGATACGCCGGCAACTGAAGAGCCGGCTGTGACTGAAGAACCTGTAGTAGAAGAACCCCCGGTAACTGAGGAACCCGCAGTAACCGAACCTCCGGTCACTGAAGAACCTGCAGTAACCGAACCTCCGGTGACGGAAGAACCTGCTGTAACTGAACCCCCGGTCACTGAAGAACCTGCTGTGACCGAACCTCCGGTGACGGAAGAACCTGCTGTAACTGAACCCCCGGTCACTGAAG
>DZCT01000430.1:2530-4260 GCA_022736535.1 Desulfatirhabdium butyrativorans
AACCTGCTGTAACTGAACCTCCGGTGACGGAAGAACCTGCTGTAACGGAACCCCCGGTCACTGAAGAACCTGCTGTGACCGAACCTCCTGTTACCGAAGAACCTGCTGTAACCGAACCTCCGGTCACTGAAGAACCGGAAGTGATTCAGCAACCGGATCCTAATGATGTTGACAATGACGCCGACGGCGTTACGGAAAATCAGGGAGACTGTGATGATAATGACATTTCCGTCAATCCGAGCGCGGCTGAAGTTTGCGGAGACGGAATTGATCAGGACTGCGACCAGACCGATCTGATCTGCATCAACACTGAAAATAATGATGAAGTCCTGCTCTCCAACGGCTTCAAAGTTTCTTTCCTTGAAGTGATTTACAATGACGACAAGACCTCCACATGGCGTTTTGCTGTTGAAGAAATGCCCGAAGCCCAAGACCTGAGCAACTGGGTGCTGGAACTCCCGGACTGCGTTCAGGTTGTTGACGCTTCCCCTGCTTTTGAACTGGTAAGTCCCGATCCCAATGCCGGTTTGAACGGAATCAAATGGGAAACCACAGATGATTTTGAAGCAGGCGAATTTATTGTTACATTGAACGGCTTGTGGGCGACTGCGACTGTCAGCGTGGGCGCAAAAGGACCCGATGTGGTTCTGGGCCAGCTTACAGGACCGGGTTGCGAAGAAGTCGTTTTTGAAGACGTCGACGGCGACAGCATTACGGCTGAAGACGGCGACTGTGATGACACGAATGCCGAAGTTTATCCGGGCGCGGCGGAAGTTTGCGGCGACGGCGTTGATCAGGATTGTGACGGCACAGATACGATCTGCCTCGAAGATGTGGACGACGACGGCGACAGCGTTACGGAAAACGAAGGCGACTGCAATGACGAAGATGCGGCGGTAAATCCGGACGCAGCGGAAATCTGCGGCAATGACATTGATGACGACTGTGCGGACGGCGATCTGTCCTGCGATGACGTTGACAATGACGAAGACGGTCTTACGGAAAACGAAGGCGACTGCAATGACGAAGATGCGGCGGTAAATCCGGACGCAGCGGAAATCTGCGGCAATGACATTGATGACGACTGTGCGGACGGCGATCTGTCCTGCGATGACGTTGACAATGACGAAGACGGCGTTACGGAAAATGAAGGCGACTGCAATGACGCGGACGCTGATGTAAATCCGAGCGCAACGGAAATCTGCGGCAACGACATTGATGAAGACTGCACAGACGGCGCACTTTCCTGTGACGATGTTGACAATGATCTTGACGGATTCACAGAAAATCAGGGCGACTGCAATGATGAAGATGCGGTCATAAATCCGGCGGCGATTGAAGTCTGCGGCAATGAAGTTGATGACGACTGCACAGACGGCGAACTTTCCTGCGATGATGTTGACAATGACAAAGACGGCGTTACAGAAAATGAAGGCGACTGCAATGATGAAGATGCAGCCGTCAATCCGGCGGCAGTCGAAGTTTGCGGCAACGACATTGATGAAGACTGCAAAGACGGCGCGCTGTCCTGTGATGATGTTGACAATGACGAAGACGGATTCACGGAAAACGAAGGCGACTGCAATGATGAAGATGTCGTTATCAACCCGGCGGCGATTGAAGTCTGCGGCAACGGCATTGATGACGACTGCACAGACGGCGATCTGTCCTGCGATGACGTTGACAGCGACAAAGACGGTTTCACTAAGAATCAGGGCGACTGCGATGAC
>DZCT01000431.1:0-1597 GCA_022736535.1 Desulfatirhabdium butyrativorans
GTCTGTTGGGGTTCGCAAGCTCACCCCAACCTACATTTTTTTACATTTTTCTCTTGACTTAATGCCGTTGACGCGGAGCGTGGGAACGAGAAAAAAATTGCATAAGGCGTATTTTTCGATAAAAGAAGAAAGCAGGGAGGGAAGAATATAATGACAGATCATAAGGGCGCAGAAAGCGGAAATCTCATAGATGCGGATCAGAAATTAGATTCCATTATCAGCAAATACGGCACACAGCACGGAAACGATTTAAGTCTGATTTCAGCCGGGCGTTTTACGGGCGCATACCGTCCCCCGGCAACGCCGTACAGTCGGAGCCGTACCGTTCAGTCTGATTCGTTTAAAGCGGAAAGTCTTCAGAAAGTCGTGGACGAGATCAAAGTGATCGAAGACGGGATCAAGGCGATTATTGCTTCACGCACCAAAAAGATTGTGGAAGAAAAAGTGCCGGTTCAAAAACAGAGACCCGCAGAATGCAATGCTTTTGACAAGGCGCTGATTTCGCTGGGGCTGAAAAGGCAGCAGATAGAGACTTATACGGATTATGAGATTGTCAGAAAAGAACTGCCCCGGGACCCGGATGAAGTGCTGGTCGGCGAATTCAGAAGCATGATCGAAGATTATATCCGCAGCCTGAAAGGATTGAATGAGGGTTTGCGGGAAACCGTGGTCGAGGTGGACAGCATTGTGAAAAATCTCACGCAGGTCAGCGACTCCTTCACAGACCAGATTCACAGCGACCGCCGGGCATATAATGCACAGATCACATACAGCAAAGAAATTGAAGCGCAGCTTCTTGAAATTATTCCGATACACGAAAACATGTCTCCGATTCATGAACGCTATGCGGAGGTTGAGAAAATAAGAGATCATTTGGAAATGGCGCTGAGGGAAAGTCAGGGAATGGAACTCAAATACAAAACCAATATTGATATGGGGGTGAAATATCAGAGCGCGCTCAAAAGCTACAGAACGCTGATTCACGATTTCAAGGAACGGGGCGACATTCATGTCAATATGGTTGACAAATTTGCGGAAGGCGCGTCACACATGAAAATTGCGGTTGACAATGTTTCACAGATCTGTTCGGGCGTGGCAAAAGTCACCCAGTCCATGATTATGATTGTGGAGAGCATTGACGACGGGAACCGGGTTCTGGGGAGATACGCCGCGCTGATCGGCGATCAGATTTCTTCCAGCCCCCGGTGGGAAATGGAATACAGCGCGCTGAAAGAAGCGGAGCTGGCTTATCATAAAAATGAGGAAGTCCGGCTGAAACAGATCGAAGATAACCGTCAGGAAATCGAAAAGCTTGCAACCCGCGGCGGGGAAAAGCTTTTGCCTCCGAGTGCGGCATGAAGCGGATAAAAAGTGAACAGATGAACAATGAAATATTAGGGCAACTTTCAGAAATCATAAATAATTTTAATGTAAATCAGTTCGTGTCGGATGTGGACCGTTGCCTACAGGGCGATGGTGCGCCGGACAGCGGTAAAAAAGCAGATAAGAAACTGAGTTTTTTCAAAAAACTCAGTTTCTTCCTGTGTCATTCTGAATCATCCCGGTGTCACCCTGAATCCCCCCGGTGTCACCCTGA
>DZCT01000431.1:1697-4251 GCA_022736535.1 Desulfatirhabdium butyrativorans
TCAGAATGACAGGGAGGGGGCGGAGCAGAATGACATGGGAGCGGCTTATCAGGATGACATCACCGAGGCGATTGAACGGGAATCTGACGCGATATGTGCACGCGCCGCATTGCTTCTGAAATATCTCAGGGAGTTGCGATTTGTGCGGAACGGTCATCCGGAACCGGATGAAAAAATTCTTCCGTATTTCAGAAAGATAAAACAGCAACAGCAGCTTCTTGTGTCCGAAATTTCAGATGAAACAGAGATGATCCGAAATATGATCTTGCAGTCAGAGCAGATGCGGCATCTCATAAAGAGCCATTCGGAGCATCTGCAACAGACCGCTTTCATGCTGGGCATTATTCAGGAAAGGCTTGTCAGACGCTCCGGCGCCATGCCTGCGTTGCTCCTTCCTTTTGAAAATGAGATCAAAAATCATCATCCGGCATATCCTGATGATCTTTTCCGAGATTCCCGGAATGAGATTGAACAGCGGAAACAGAAAATCATATCGGGAGTCCGGGAACTGAAAGAGGGCTGGAATCTTTTTGAAAACCTGCTGAAAAAAGGCTGCGGGATCGGCATGAGAAAAAAATTCGACATGCTGATAGACAGGCATGATCTCAGAGTCTGCGAATTTCAGAAACAGGTTGCACAATGCAGGGAGCAGGCTTTCAGCCACGAATGAACACAAATTTTTGCACGAATAAAAAATCACGAATGAGTAATAAAAAAAATACAACATTTTGATTTAATTTATATTTTTTTTAAAATTCGTGTTTTCCGATTCGTGGCAACATTCGTGTCCATTCGTGGCTGAACGTGGCTGACATCTTTCAGCCACGAATGAACACAAATTTTTGCACGAATAAAAAATCACGAATGAGTAATAAAAAAAATACAACATTTTGATTTAATTTATATTTTTTTTAAAATTCGTGTTTTCCGATTCGTGGCAACATTCGTATCCATTCGTGGCTGAAATAAAAAATTCAAAATGGAAATGCAGAACATCGAAAAGGAATTAGACAGCATTATCATAGCGGAGATCAACGGCAGATTTTCCGAAAGCCCTGAAAAGCTGAATGTTTTGAAAGTGAATGAAATCATAGAGGAAAGAAACAGAGAAATCGTCAAAATTCATCAGCAGGACAAAATTGCCGCAAGCCTTCCTCTTTTTTTCAAAAGCTATCTGCAAATCAGAGAAGGCGGGAACCTGTATTTTTCGCCGGATGATCTGAGTAAAAAAGAATTTGAAATTTATGCAGGAAAAAAAGGCAGGCTTGAAGTGCTGCTTAACGCATCCTTAAATACATTGCCGGATGAAGAACTGATTCATCTGATTTATCACAAAAGAAGCCTGTTTGATGATGAATACGCCAAAGCAAAAGAAGTCATGCGGCTCGCCGGGCAGGCAGCGGAAATCAGGAAAACAGCGGACAGTCCGGATTCGGAACTTCTCAAAAACGATTTGAAAAATCGTTTTACAGATGAAGAATCGGCGATTTTATATCTCAACGAGATGGGCGCCCTGCGGGCAGCTTTGCAGAAAATAGAATCCCGATATGCGGAAGTCGGGCAGGATGCTTATATCGCCGAAGTCGTAAAACGCATGAAAAATGAAGTCAGTCTTGCCTTTCAGAGCATGGCGCAGCAAAGCCGGAAAACATCCGAATTTATTTTTGATCAGGCAAATACGATTTTTCAGCATTACAAATCCGTCAAAAGCCGCCTTGCCAATATTGAAAAATTTGTAAGCTGTAAAGAAGCTTTGTTGCGGTATAGGAAAATTTTTGAAAGCGCGGGCGATGAGGACAGAAAAAAGCAGCTTGACTTTTTTATCTCAACGGTTGAGGCAGGCATAGACAAACTTCAGAAAAAGATTGAAAAAGAAAAACAGCGGGAAGCCGCTGCTTCCGAAAAAGACAATCAGGAAGTAAAAGAGGCTTACGATGTTTTTCTGGAAATCAAGAGCGACTATGCGGACAGAAAACTTGATCCTGCCTTCAAGCGCAGACGAGCCGTTACAAGGCTGAAAAAAAGCCTCGATATTCTCAAATCAAACGGGCAGCGGGTAAAAGCAAGAGAAATTGAGCGGTTTCTCAATTCGACCGAAATGGATAAGGACGAAGAAAAGCCGGGTGCGGCGCCGCAAAATCTGCTGTTTTACAAAAAGGCATTTATGGTCATACTGCCGCTGACGATATGCCTTGCTATTTTAAATATTTATTATATGATGACCATGTAAGGCGGGCAGCTTGTTGCCCACCCTACGTTTATTGTCATTCTGAGCGAAAATTACTGTCATTCTGAGCGGAGCGAAGAATCTGAAGATTCCTCACTGCGTTCGGAATGACAGGGCTGAGACCTCAGCCATGTAGGGTGGGCAGCTTGCTGCCCACCGCCGTTGTGTCACAAAAATCGGTGGGCTTCGCAAGCTCAGCCCACCCTACGAAATATGAAGCAAACGTCGAGAGCCATGTAGGGTGGGCAGCTTGCTGCCCACCACATAAATAGGATGCCGAATATAAATAGTAGGAGTTACGCATTTGCTTCTCGTTCCCACGCTCCG
>DZCT01000432.1 GCA_022736535.1 Desulfatirhabdium butyrativorans
ACGCACACAGACGGACACAGACAGATATCCGAAAACGGAATACGGCATTTATGCAAAAAATATGCCGTAAAAAACCGAAGTCGGATCACTATATTTTTTATTTGCGGACTTGGCCTTCTTTGCGAGAAACTTTTTATTCCTGTCAGTAATTATCTTGCAAAAAAAGAAAAAATTTTTTAATAAGGATTCAAAAATATGGAACACGAAAATGCAATCACGAAAACACGGAGCAAACGAAATTGCGTAGAGACGCACGGCCGTGCGTCTCTACGTCGTGTCATTCGTGATTTTCGTGATTTCGCGGTTACGTTTTTGTGATTCTCTTTTTAAAGAAAGGATATATCATGTCAGCTAACTGGGAACCTAAAATTGTCGCTTTTTTCTGCAACTGGTGTACTTACGGCGCGGCAGACCTTGCGGGCGTCAGCCGTATGCAGTATCCCCCGAACATCCGGGTGATCCGCATCCCCTGCTCCGGCAGAATGAGCCCCAAATTCATCCTGTCCGCATTCAGAAACGGCGCGGACGGCGTGTGGGTTTCCGGGTGCCATCCCGGAGACTGCCATTATCTGGAGGGTAATTATTATGCCCGCCGGAAATTCAGCCTGTTTAAAAATCTGATCGAATACATGGGGATTGAACCGGGCCGTCTGCATTTTTCCTGGATATCTTCGGCAGAAGCCACCAAATTTGTGGAGGTTGTCACCGGAGTGACCGATGCGGTCAGGGCTTTGGGACCTCATGAAAAATTTGTAAAGACCAATGTGAAGGTAGCTTAACAATGTCAAATTACACAGATAAAATAAGAGAAATATCCGAAAGGCTTTTGAAACAGGGCAAGGTGGATATGGTCATCGGTTTTAAAAAAGGAACCGTGCCCATGATGAACGAACCCTGTTTTGTGAAAAAGCCCGAAGATATCAGCAAATTAGTGTGGGACAGCCACTGCGGCATCAATCTGGCAAATTATCTTACGGACAGGAAAGAAAAAATCGGCGTGATTGCCAAAGGCTGCGATTCACGGAATATCGTCACCCATGTCATTGAAAACAAAATCAAAAGAGAGCAGCTTTTTATCATCGGCGTGCCGTGCGAGGGAATGATTGACCGGCGCAAAATCGCTTCCATGTTTCAAACAGGGTCTGAAACGGAAATTCTGTCGGTTGCGGAGCAGAACGGAAAAATCATTGTCAGAACAAAGGACGGTGAAAAAACCTCGGAACGGGCTGATCTGCTGCAAAAAAACTGCGCCCTGTGCGTTCACCGGAATCCGGTGATTTATGACGAACTGGTTGCCGAGCCTGTGGCGGAACAGAAAAATATTGACCGATACGCGGATATTCGGGAAATCGAGGCAATGCCTCCGGATCAGAAATGGCAATATTTTGATGATCTGTTTTCAGCCTGCATCCGCTGCTACGCGTGCAGAAACGCCTGTCCCCTCTGCTACTGCCCCACATGCTTTGTGGATGAATCGCGTCCCCAGTGGGTGGGCAAAAGCACAGACCCCATTGACACCAAAACATTCCATTTTCTGAGGGCGTATCACTGCGCGGGCAGGTGTACGGACTGCGGTTCCTGCGAGCGGGTTTGTCCGGTGGGCATCAACATGCGGGTACTGACAAGGAAACTGGAAAAAGACTGCTTTGAATCTTTCGGATGGGAAGCCGGGCTGTCATTAGAACAGCGTCCGCCTTTGGATGTTTACAAAACAAATGATCCTGAAGATTTTATTAAATAACGTGATGTGCAGGTTTTTTTTAAACCGCAAAGGTCGCAAAGAAGGCGCAAAGGTCGCTAAGGCTTTGTGAACATTGCGAAACCTTTGCGTCCTTTGCGGTTAAAAAAACTTACACGCGGCGTTTAAATAGTTATTGGTTGTTGGTTGTTGGCTAAGAGCTGAAAAAAACCGATAACCCAAGAAGGGTAATATAATGAAGGTCATTAAAATTGATAAGAAAGACTGGGCCCGCGGATTGGATAAAGCCAGCGGCGCTTATCGCTTATTCGGGCCTGTAAAAGATAAAGAATGCCATCATTTCAAGGAACTTGACAAGGGCGAACTGCCGGATTTCAATTTCTCAAATACGCGTCTTTCGGCAAAAGCCGTTGTTTTTCCGCAAACCGAAGCCATGTTTGAATATTCTTTGGATGAAAACAAAGCGGATCATCATGTCATGAAAGAGTGCGGAAAAAATGATGCGCCCCGGGCGGTTATAGGCATTCGTCCCTGCGACGCGTTTGCTTTCCAACTGGTCAAAAGAAATTTTGACAATCCCGAATACCGGGACCCCTGGTGGGTGAAAGCTTACGAATCCGCCACGTTTGTGGGTCTTGCCTGTAAAAATCCCTGTGAGACCTGCTTCTGCACCTCAGCCGGAGGCGGTCCTTTTGATGAAAAAGGCTTGGATGCGCTGTTGCTTGACGCGGGCGAACATTTTCTTGCCAAAGCGGTTACGGAAAAAGGCAAAAAGTTCTTGCAGAACGCGGGCTGGAACACTGAGACAGACGCGGACATCGAAGCTTTGAAAAAAGACGCGGAAAGCAAAATCAGCAGTGTTGTTCATACGGACAGGCTGAAAGACAAAACCACGATGACGCTGTATGACGCGCCGTTCTGGGAAGAAGCCGCGTTTGCCTGTCTCAACTGCGGGACCTGCACTTACAGTTGTCCCACCTGCTGGTGTTTTGACATTCAGGACGAAACTCATGGAAAATCCGGGTTCCGGATGCGGAACTGGGACAGTTGCATGTATCCGCTGTTCACGCTTCACGGTTCGGGACACAATCCCAGAGGTACGAAAATACACCGGGTGCGGCAGCGTTTCATGCACAAACTGAAATATTATGTGGACAAGTATGGTGACGGGATACAATGTGTGGGCTGCGGGCGGTGTATCCGCCTCTGTCCGGTCAACATTGACATCCGAAATATTTGCGAAAAGATGAACAGTTATGAGTTGTAGGGTGGGCTGAGCTTGCGAAGCCCACCATTCAGGCGGGCAGTGTTGGGGTTCGCTGGCGCTCACCCCAACCTACGCTTGCGAAGCCCACCAGCAGGGAGGCTTTCTCTTTACAACTCGGTGGGCCATTTGTATAAGAAGATATGCCCACCCTTTCCAATGAAAGAAAAGGGGAATAAACACCATGCAAAATCCATATTTGCCTTATCCGGTCCGTATTGATGAGATTAGGACCGAAACCGAAGATAAAAATCTGAAAACATTCAGATTCGTTTTTCTGAATCCTGATGATGAAAAGAAATTTGCCTATCAGTCCGGACAGTTTGCCGAACTTTCCGTGACCGGGAAAGGGGAAATTCCCATCGGCATCGCGTCCGCTCCCACAGAAAAGGGATTTGTCGCTTTTACGGTGAACAGGGTGGGATTGGTCTCGTCTTATCTGCATTCCATGAAAGCCGGTGATATTATGGGGATTCGGGGACCTATGGGGCATCCTTATCCCTGGGAACTGCTGAAGGGAAAAAATGTCGTGATTATCGGCGGCGGTTTTGCCTTTACCACGCTGCGCTCATCCATCGTTTACATGCTGAATCCGGAAAATCGCCCGAAATTCAAGGAAATTCATGTGATTTACGGCGCAAGAACCCCCGGTATGCTGCTTTACAAAGATGAACTTGCCGCGTGGGAAAAACGGGACGACATTCATACACACATCACCGTTGACGGCACAAATGATCCGAATTGGAAATACAATGTGGGCTTTGTGCCGACCATTACCGAGAAAAAAGCCCCGAACGCGGATGCAGACACTTACGCCATTATCTGCGGTCCTCCGATTATGATCAAATTCACGCAGCCGGTGTTGGACAAGCTGGGATATGGACATGATCACATTATCATGTCCCTTGAAAACCGCATGAAATGCGGCATCGGCATGTGCGGCAGATGCAATGTGGGAAAAGATTTTGTCTGCAAAGACGGCCCTGTGTTCACGCTGGCGCAGTTGAAAACCATGCCGCAGGAGTATTAAAATTGAGAAGTGAGAAGTGAGAAGTGAGAATTAGGAAGTGATTTTTTAATTCTCAATTCTCAATTCTCAATTCTCACTTTTTTTAACGGAATAGTATAGAAAAAATCAGGTTGACATTTGAACTCGTTCCCACGCTCTGCGTCCGCCCGAATGTAAAACGGGTTTATCTGTTTTTAACCCGGGCCGTTTACATTCCCACGCTCCGCGTCAATGCCGTCAAGCTGACAATTCCGTAAATTCCGTAGGTTGGGGTG
>DZCT01000028.1 GCA_022736535.1 Desulfatirhabdium butyrativorans
AAAGCAAAATCGGATCAGTATATTTTGTGCAATTTTTATAATCGTGGTTGACATTTTATTAATTTTTTAAGAAAAAGGAGAATGTAAACATGAAGTCAAAGAGTCTGATGATGACAACAATCTTTTCCCTGTTCCCGTGGGCCTCGGCTTTTGCCGGGGAAAGCGCTCTCAATTCCGGTGATACAGCATGGATGATTATCAGCACGGCGCTGGTCATGGTGATGACCCCTGCCGGTCTGGCGCTTTTTTACGGCGGAATGTCCCGATACAAGAATCTGCTCAACACCTTTGCCATGACAATCGTTGCCTACTGTCTGGCAAGCGTTATCTGGATGATGTGGGGATATACCCTTGCTTTCGGACCGGACAAAGGCGGAATTATCGGCGGGCTGAATCACCTGTTTATGATGGGAATCGGCGTGCAAAGCCTCTCCGGAACGATTCCGACATTCGTTTTTTCACTGTTTCAGATGACTTTTGCCTGTATTACGGTCGCGCTTGTGCTGGGTTCTATCGTTGACAGAATGAAATTTTCTTCGTGGATTGTGTTCACGATCTTGTGGGTGACATTCATTTACTGCCCTATTGCACACTGGGTATGGGGCGGGGGTTGGATGGGAACCATGGGCGCGCTGGATTTTGCCGGCGGAACTGTCGTTCATATCAATGCCGGTGTTGCCGGGCTGGTGCTGTCCTTTTTTGTCGGAAAACGAATCGGATACGGCAAAGAAGCCATGTTTCCCTCAAGCGTCACGCTGACAGCTTTGGGCGCGGCGCTGCTGTGGTTCGGGTGGTTCGGTTTCAATGCCGGCAGTCAGTTGGCTGCGGACGGCATTGCCGGGTCAGCCTTTCTTGTGACCAATACGGCAGCATCCACTGCTGCGCTTGCATGGATGGGCGCGGAATGGCTGCATACCAAAAAACCGACGGTTTTGGGACTTGCCTCCGGAATTGTCGCGGGTCTGGTCGCCATCACACCGGCTGCCGGATTTGTGAATCTGCCCGCATCGTTACTGATCGGACTGGTGGCAGGCGTGTTCGGCTTTTTCAGCGTTGCCGTACTCAAGCGTAAGATTGGCTATGATGATTCACTGGACGCGTTCGGCGTTCACGGCATGTGCGGAACATGGGGCGCGCTGGCAACCGGCTTGTTTGCCAATCCGGCAATCACCGCGGGAAAAGCAGGCTTATTCTACGGAAATCCGAATCAGTTGTGGATTCAGGTTGTTTCAATCGGCGCAACCGCAGGTTTCACAGCAGTCGGCACTGTTATTGTTATCTATATTACCAAATGGATTACCGGCGGCATTCGCGTGGAACAGGAAAATGAGATTCAGGGACTTGATGCTTCGATACATGGAGAAAGAGCGTTTGAAATCGAATAATTTGACGAGGGGGTTGGGAAGTGAGAAGTGAGAAATAAATACTTCTCAATTCTCAATTCTGAAAGGAGAGTTGAAATGAAAAAAATTGAGGCAATTATCAAGCCCTTCAAGTTGGATGACGTGAAAGAAGCGCTGAATGAAATCGGTATTCAGGGCATGACCATTTCGGAAGTAAAAGGCTACGGGCGGCAAAAGGGGCATAAGGAAATTTACCGCGGGGCTGAGTATGTGGTGGATTTTATCCCCAAAATCAAAATCGAGGTGGTGGTTGAGAATGACTGGGTTGACCGGGTGGTGAAAAAAATTCAGGAAGCCGCGAATACCGGAAAAGTGGGTGACGGAAAAATCTTTGTGATTCCGGTGGAAGAGGCGATAAGAGTCCGCACCGGCGAAAAAGGAAAAGACGCTATATAAAAAAAACAGGTTCGGGGTTCGAGGTGCGGGGGTGCTGACCTCTGACCCCGAACCCCGAACCTCTGACCTTCAAAAAGGAGCATTTGATATGACACCGAAACAAGTATTGGAAATGGCAAAAGAGAAGAAGATAAAAGTCGTTGATGTCCGTTTTATGGACTTTCCGGGCGTATGGCAGCATTTTACCGTGCCTATCGGCGAAGTGGAGGAAGCGAGTTTTGATGAGGGATTCGGCTTTGACGGCTCCAGCATCCGGGGATGGCAGCCCATCAATGCCAGCGATATGATGGTTGTTCCCGATCCTTCGACTGCAAAAATAGACCCCTTTTTTAAAGAACCCACGCTGGTGCTGATCGGAAATATTGTTGATCCGATCACGCGGGAAGCCTATACCCGTGATCCCCGCAATATTGCCATAAAAGCAGAAGCTTACCTCAAGAGTACCGGCATCGGCGACACCGCGTATTTCGGACCCGAGGCGGAATTTTTCATCTTTGACGATGTTCGCTTTGAATCCTCGACAAACAGCGCGTTTTATATGGTGGATTCTGTGGAAGGAATATGGAACAGCGGCAGAGACGAATGCCCCAACCTCGGATACAAAACCCGGCATAAAGAAGGCTATGTTCCGGTGCCGCCCACAGACAAATATCAGGACATGCGGACAGAAATGCTGCTGACCCTGGAAGAACTCGGCATCACGGTGGAGCGCCAGCATCACGAAGTCGCCACCGCAGGGCAGGCGGAAATAGACATGCGTTTCAAATCTCTGGTGGAGATGGGAGATCAGTTGGTGTGGTTCAAATATGTGCTGAAAAATGTTGCAACCCGCCACAACTGTTCTGTGACATTCATGCCCAAACCGCTGTTCGGCGATAACGGTTCAGGTATGCACACCCATGTCAGCCTATGGAAACAGGGGAAGCCGCTTTTTGCAGGAGACAAATATGCCGGTATTTCTCAGGATGCGTTGTACGGCATCGGCGGCATTCTGCATCACTGCAAAGCCCTTTGCGCGCTGACCAATCCCACCACCAATTCTTACAAGCGGCTGGTTCCCGGGTTTGAAGCGCCGGTGAATCTGGCATATTCAAGCCGGAACCGGAGCGCGGCGATCCGTATTCCCATGTATTCCATGTCGCCCAAGGCAAAACGCTTAGAGTTCAGAACGCCGGATCCCTCCTGTAACGGCTATCTGGCGTTTTCGGCGATTCTGATGGCAATTCTTGACGGCATTGAAAAGAAAATGGATCCGGGCGATCCCTTGGATAAAGACATCTACTCGCTGCCCCCGGAAGAATTAGCAAATGTGCCGACTGCGCCGGGTTCGCTGAGTGAATCGCTCAAATCGCTGGAAGAAGACTGCGAATTTCTGTTCAAAGGCGATGTTTTCACCAAAGATGTGATTGAAAAATGGATCGCTTACAAAACAGAAAACGAAATTCATCCGGTCACGTTGCGGCCCCATCCGCATGAATTTTTCCTGTATTACGATATTTAACAGAAAAAACGGCGGGGTACTAATTCCAAATGCCTGCAAAAGCCGGCAGGGCGGCCCCAGGCTGAGACAGATTGTCCCCGCCGTCTGCTTGATACGGCGGACACGCTTCGCTCAGTCCACCCTACATGATTTGTGTGATTTTGCGGTAAACCTTATTGCGTGTCCGCCGTTTCCGTTTCAGAGAGTTATTTCTGATTCTCCATTACCTCGATCATATAAAACTCCGCACGGTAAATCTGCTGCCGGGTCTGATCCGGCACGATCTGAGTTCCGCCCATCACCGGATTGCCGAAAAGATGCGAGCCGCTCATGACGCCGATAAAGCCTTTGCCGCGCCCTTTCACGGAAAAAACACTCTCTTTGTCCTCCCTTGTCAGAAAAGAACTGCCGCCCTTTACGACAGCGGTTTTCTGCGCGGTGCAGACCGGCTGATGCGCGCTGTCGTACAGAACTGAATCTTTTGCTTCTGAAAAAACAATTTCCATATCAAAGGCTTTGAGCAGTTGATTGGATGAGGATTTCCGGTTCCGAGGTCCGTCAAGGAGCAGAAAACGTCCCCCGTTTTCAACAAAGCGGACAATTTCTTGAATATCGCTGTCTGCAAAGCGTCTGTCAGGATTAATCATAACGACCATATCCCTGTTTTTCAGCGCGTCCGAAAGTCTTTTTTCTAAATACGGCACATATCCCATGCGCTGGGTCCATACATAAAATGTATGATAATTTTTGGGATGGTCATCGGTGAGTTCTGTCACCGGCAATACCATATCGGAATATTGCCTTTCAAAACAGACAGTTTTAAATTTTGTATGCGCCGCGGGAAGCGGATAGGCTTTCTGCGTCAGATAGGTGAAAAACACGATTCCCAGCGCCGCAGCGCATAAAGCAGAGAAAAACCAGAGGCTGAAAAGATGCGGCGCGGATGCCGCTTCTTTTTTCGCGGATAAAACCGGAATCAATGTTGAAACGATAGCCATCACAGCAAAAATATACACAAGAAAGCCGTATCTGTTTTTCCGGTTCAGCCATTCCATGGTTCCCAGCGCGAGTTCCGGCTTTGAAGGAATAAACATATAAAAATTGGAAAAACAGGTGCTGTCGGTAAACGCGGCGACTCTTCCCTTTCCGTAAGCAATGCCGACAGATTGCAGAAACAGACCGAATTCATAATCGCTGGTGGGCGCACGTTCAAAAAATGTCTTGTCGGAATAGGCAAGCAGTCTTGAACGAAGTCCGTAACCCACCATGATATTTTCCGCGGAAAGGGGCGCGTCAACTGTACAGGAGGTGGCAAAAAGAAAGGGCGGCATGTTCTGCACAACAGGATGCGGAAATACAGAGGGTTTTTCATAAAGCGTCAGCCTGCCGCTTGCCAGATCATAGGTGCTGTCATAATGAAAAAAAATGCCGAAGCGTTTTGCCACAAAATTGAGATAATAATTCATGCCGAAAACATTGGTGTGATCGCCGACAAGCCAGAGTCCGCCGCCCTGTCTGACAAAAGCGACAATGCTTTCGATTTCTTGGTCCGTATATGCGGATGTCGGGGTTTTCAGCACCAGAATATCATACCGGGACAGCAGTTCTGTTGAGAGTTTTTCTTCTGTATTGCTCTCTGCTTTGTAAAAATGGTTGAAATATTCTGTCATGCAGTAATAATTGTAGGTTGACTGGCTCCCGAACCATGCGGTATCAAACTTCCGGGTCGTCCATTCCCAGTTGCTACGGGTTTCATCAATCAGAATTTTTCCGGATTTTTCTGTTCCCGGGTCATGAAATCCCCAGATGCCGACAAAACAGAACATGCCGATGAAAAACAGCGCGGCATTCATCCGGTCTTTTTTACTGAAATCAGGAAGATATAAATTGAAATCCCCGCGGGATTCCGTATTTCCCATCGGAAAAACAGCGGCAAGGACAAATGCCAGCGGCGCATAGCTCAAGGTAAATGCCAGCGGATGCCAGTAAATTTCCGCATCATCTGCCTGAGCATAGACAAATATCATAAAAATATAACGTATTCCGGCATATCCGATACAGCAGACAAAAAATTTCATAAATTTTTTCAGATTTCTGTCAAACAGGGCAAACAAAATCCCGCCGCAGACAAGGATATGAAAGAGCAGATACACGCCGGCTTTTTCCCAGGTTCCGGGAAAGGCAAGCAGGTTTTCAAAGGTCGGAATATAGATAACACCCTCGCTGATACTCGCGTTCAGCCCGAACAGGCGGACAACAGGATAGGCAATCTGATTGAGGAATCCGACTTCATGATACCGTGAAAGAAATACATACAGCACCGGCGTGAACGCGCCCTGAATCAGCAGGATAAAGCCGGTCAGCAGACATCCTGCCGCAACCGGCGCGAGCGGTTTCACTCTGTTTGACGCGCATCCGGCAAACAGTCCGGTCAGCATGACATCGGCGCCGAGACTGTATGGAAAAGGCAGAAAAATGATGACCGGCAGAAAGGGAATCGCCATTCGCAGAGATTTCAGGGGCATGAAAGCCTGTTTCGGCGCGATGTTTCTGAAAGAAAGCGATGCGGCAATGATGCCGAAGGTCAGCGGAAAAATAAACAGCGGCAGCATTGTTTTCAGATTCGGCGGCGTGAATGTGGGCAGCAGATATAGCCAGCCTGAAGCGGTGCATAGGGAAGTAAGCCATAAAATTCGCATGGTTTGTCCTAACGTGTCTCTCGGTAATCCAGCAGATATTTAAAAAAAACAATATTGGTGATATGGTGCTTCTCGTAGGATTCGATGTTTTTGCTGTGGAGAAATTCCGAATCGCCGATAATGACAAGTCCGCCTTTTCCCACAGGCTGATACACCGCAATCGCAAACTTCTGTTCCTGATTTCCGGTTTTAAAAGATTTTTCGGCAAGAATTATGCCGGATTTGTTTTTATCTGTCTTTTTATTTATCTTTTTATTTATCAGGGGCCAGGCTTCGACAAATTTTGCATATCCATGTCCGACCTGAACCTGCGCGGGCCCCAGCGGCACCGCGTCCACCGAAAAGCCGAATTCTTTCAGAAATGATTCCGAAGCCTTTGCTTCTTCCCAGCCCGCTGACCAGATAACTTTTCCGCCTTTTTCCATAAATTTTTTCAGCACGGCAATTTCATCCCAAGAAAAGCTTTTTGTCGGGGCAACGGAAATAAACAGGTCTGATTCAGCCAGACGCTGGGCTGAAAAATCTTTCATGATAAGAGGAATATAGCCGTTCCGCATCAGATTCACGGAAATTCCCCAGAGACTGTTGTCCGCAGGCGAAAAATAAGAAAATCGCTCGATATGTGAAGCCGAGATGTACGCCAGCTTGGGATGCCTGATGTCAGGGCTGAAACCCGGTATTCGGGGATTCAGGCTCTGCTCTGCGGCCCACATCGGAAGATGGGCAGCCAGAATGCACAATACCGCGGTCAGAGCAGATAAAGGCTGTCGGCTCAGGAAATAAGCGGCTCCTGCCAGCAGCAGCAGCGCCGACATCAGTTGCAGCCCGGGCGAGTCAATGCCCCATCCCCGGTTATTGCCTTCCGACAGCCACGCAAACACGCTGTCTGCAAAAGAATAACTGCCCGGCAGCGCGCCGTTCTGAAACGCGGAGGTGTCGCCGAAGACCAGCACTTTTCCCTTTCCGTAACGCGTTTCCGCAGCCAGAACCACGTCTCCCAACTGCTCATTCCCGCTTCGCCGGTAATCGCCGAGATAGGCGCGTTTCACATTCAGATAATTGCCCGTGTCTGCCCACCCGAGTTTGCCGACAATCACGGGTTTGGCAGGCGGAGAAATTTTCAGGGACGCGCCCACCCATATCGCTGTTTCATAATCTTCCTCCACAGCCGCGGTCATCGGATGAGGGCGTTTTTCAAAGCCGCCGACCCAGCCGGATATGAGGGGCAGGGCAGTGTCAAAGTTCAGGCGCAGGGGAAAAGGTTCCAATAAGTCATTAATCGGTTTCATAACGCCGGTCACATCGGTATGGTCCCCGGCAACCAGCAGACCGCCGCCGTTTCTGATAAATTTGTAAATATGCTGCTTCTCTTCTTCGGAGAAATAGCGCACCGGATTGAAAACCGCTATGATTCCGGTATTTTTCAGCATATCTTCTGTCAGGGCCCCGTTCACTGTTTTTGTCTCATACCCGCGTTTTTTCAGATAATACGGCAAAACGCCGAACATGCCGGTGCTGTGCTGTCCGTAGCCTTTTCCGTAATGGGGAACGGACCAGTCTGCGCCTTTGTCGCAGAACAGAATTTCAGTTTTCCCGCTTTTTTCCGCATCCGAAAATGAAAACAGATGAAGGGAGAGGATCAGAAATGCCGTGAAAACAAGGGAATAAGTGAGAAGTGGGAAGTGAGAAGTGAGAAGTGGGAAGTGAGAAATTTTTTCCTGTCTGCACGCGGCAAGGCAGGGGGATTTGAATATCAGGCAGATTGCCGGACAGAGCGCAGTCAGTTGAAGCATCAGCAGGATTCCCTGAAAAGCAAAGGCTGTCGGATTCCAGTTCGGGTTGACCGCGACGACCAGTTTTGTCAGGGGATGCTGGAGCCGCAGCCAGACAGTCTGCATGACAATCATGCCTGTCACGGTGAGCAGAAAAAGCATGAGTCTTTTTCTGCCTGAATGAAGTTTGTGCTCCGGGCTGAAAACAGCATCCCCGGAAACCGAGATAAACAGGCTGATACAATAGCAGAAAACAGAAATGCTGATCGGCAGCCCCAGCGCGTTCGCGCTCAGGGCCATTTGATGATGAATCAGCGCGCCGGCTTTTGCCGAGTATTCAAGGGATATGTATCTGAGAACATACCAGATATAATCGCTGAATCTGTATAACAGGACAAAGACGGTATAACAGCCGACCGTGAGCAGACAGATAAAAATTTCCCTTTCAGCCGATGCGGATGCCGCGCCGCCGGTTTTTTCCGGATCGCCGAACCTGAGAGGGAGCATCAGCGCAAAAACAGACAGGCTGATTCCCAAAAGAGGGCCGGATTCGCTCAGTAAAAGCGGAAATGACGCCGATGCTGTCAATATTGAAAGAATGCGGTAAGATAAAAATTCTGCTTTGCCCGGAGCATATAGGTTCCGAAAGCGGGACAGATGAGACATTGCCCATGCGGTCAGCATCAGAAAGCCGCCGAAGCGGTTCAGTTGGGGACTCAGATGCGGAATGTTTCCGGCAAGCAGGTTCAGAGCCGTCAGAAAAGCGGCTGTACGCAAAAAATGAAACAACAGTATGTCTCCTTGTTTTTCGGCGATAAAAAAGGGCAAAGTCTCCGGAGTGCAAAAATGAAATTTCGTTCGTTCCCACGCGCCGCGTGGGAATGTCCGGAGTGCTAAAATGAAATTTTAGCAAATGTGCTAAAATTTCGCTTCGCTCATTTCAGCACTCCGGAACAGGGACGCGGAGCGTCCGGGCTGCATTCCCACGCAGAGCGTGGGAACGAGAAGTTGAGCGCTCACGCCGGAGTCAGAACATGGCAACGATAAAAAAGGGCAAAGTCTCCGGAGTGCAAAAATGAAATTTCTGCACAGACCTTGCCCAAAGGCGTACTTTTGAAATAAAATCTCAGACCAAAGGAGCGCTGAAATACAATTTCAGCACTCCGGAGTGCAACATGACTTACTTTGCTGTCTTCATCACCAGCCCTTTGAGAATGAAAATCGCATCTTCCAATCCGAGTTTGCCGTCGCCGTTTGCATCACCCGGAATAACGCAGTCCGCATCCATGGGATTCGTTGTTTCCGCAAAAGTACAGTTCGCATCCATGGGATTCTGGGTTGCGGTATCTCTCTCTGACCGGGCCGAGGATGTGTAGCATTTATCGCTCATGGGATTCATGGTTTCAGCCATTTCACAGTCGCTATCCATGGGATTCCATGTCTGCCTGATATTCTTCTCACAATTTTCATCCATGGGATTAAAGGTTTCCCGAATATCATCCTGACACTCGGCATCCATCGGACACAGCGTGTCCTTAATATCATCGGTGCAGGCGTTGTCCATGGGATTCATGGTCTCAGGAATCTCGGTGTTACATCTCTCTTCCATCGGATTCATCGTGGGCGTGATGTCATCCCCTTTGCCGTCCTGACAGGCTTCGTTCATCGGGTTCAGGGTTTCCGGAATATTCTTATCCTCGCATGTCGCATCCATGGGGTTCATGGTCGCGGCAATGTCATCCTGACAATCCGCGTCCATGGGATTCAGGGTTGCCGGAATATCCTCCTGACATCCTTTATCCATAGCGTTCAGCGTGGGAACAATATTGTCCTGACATCTGGCATCCATAGGCGAAAGCGTCGGCGTAATATCATCGCTGCAAGCTTTATCCATGGGATTCATGGTCTCGGTAATATTGGCGTCGCAGGCTTTGTCCATGGGATTCATGGTAGCCGTCATATTATCCTGACAGTCTGCATCCATCGGATCCAGCGTGGGCTGAATATATGACCCGCATTTCCTGCTCATCGGATTCATTGTCGGCGTAATATTATCGCCAGTCCCGTCCGTGCATTTGCTGTTCATCGGATTCATGGTCGCGGCAATGTCATCTCCGCATCCTTTGTCCATCGGATTCATGGTTTCGGTAAGATTACAGGCTTCATCCATGGGATTTGACGTTGCCGGAATAGCCTCCTGACAATCCGCGTCCATGGGATTCATGGTAACTGTAATATCATCCGAGCAGGTTTTGTTCATGGGATTCAGGGTCGGCTGAACATCGCAGTCCGCATTTATCGGATTCATGGTCGCCGCAATCTCGCAATCCGCATCAGCGGGATTCAGGGTCGCGGGAATATCTCCCGAACAGGCTGTGTCTGTCGGATTCATGGTCTCTGCAATATAAGCCTGACACGCCTTGCTGATCGGGTTCATGGTAATCTGAATGTCACAGAATGAATCCATAGGACTGAGAGTGGCGTAGAAGTATCCGCATCGAGAATCTGCGACATCCATGGTGACGCCCGTGCAGTCCGAATCCCATGCGGCTACAGTCAGCATATTCGCACCGCAAGCTGTATTTGACGGATCCATTGTAACGGCATAATCGGTAATACAGTCGGTATCCATGAAATTTTTTGTTTCGGGAATGGTACATGCGTCGCTCATCGGATTCATGGTTGCCGTGAATGTGCATTTGGAATCCATGGGGTTCTTTGTCGCCGGAATTTCGCACTCGGAATACATCGGATTCAGCGTGTATTTAATTTCATAAGCACACGCAACATCTATGGGATTCACGGTTGCTTCTATCTTGCAGGACGAAGCCATGGGATTCATGGTCGCTGCAATCGTACACGCCGAATCCATGAGATTCATTGTTTCAGCAATTTCACAGTTGCCGTCCATGGGGTTTGACGTCAGTGCAAGGGAGCAACTGTCGTTCATGGGGTTCATGGTCTCGGTGATGCTTGTCGCACAGCTTGTATTCATGGGGTTCATGGTTGATTTCAGGGTGCAGTCGGCATCCATCGGATTGACCGTTTCCCCAATCATACACGCGGCGTCCATGTAATTCATGGTGTCGGTGATAATTGCTCCGCAGCCGGCATTCATCGGATTCATCGTGCTTACAATCGTGCATCTGGCATTCATCGGATTCATGGTTTCTGTGATGGTACAGAAGGAATCCATCGGATTGACTGTTGAAGCAACATCACAGAGAGAATCAGCCGGATCCAGGGTAGAAGCGATATTGCAGGCATCGTTTTCCGGGTTCATTGTGGGCGTGATTGAACTTGTACAGGAAGTGTTTTCCGGGTCCATCGTGTCACGGATGAAGAGACAGTCGGTATCCATGGCATTTTCTGTGTCTTTAACCGTACAGTCGGCATCCATGGGGTTTTTGGTCGCCAAATCATCCTGACAGTCCGCATTCATAGGGTTCTTCGTGGGTTCGATGGTGCAGCTTGCATCCATGGGGTTTCTGGTTTCCAGATGGCAGGCTGAATCCATCGGATTGGCAGTTTCTGTAATCTGGGTCTGACAGTCCTTATCCATGGGGTCTGTCGTGGCGGCAATCTGGCACGCGGCGTCCATGGGGTTTGCGGTTTCCGCAATTTTACATCCTGCATCCATGGGATTGGTGGTATCTGCAATGTAACATTCCGCGCTCATGGGATCGGATGTCGGCGTAATCTGAGCCTGACAGGCAGTATCCGTCGGATCCGACGTCGCCGCGATACGGCAACTCGTGTCATTGGGGTCCATCGTCGCCGCGACCTGACATTCAGGCAAAGCCGAATTCATCGTGTATTCGACGGTCGTACACGCGGCGTCTGATGAATTGCTTGTGTAATCACAATTGACCATCGTAGCGGTCTGACATGCAGTCGAGCCGGTATCCGTGGTCGTAGCACAACCGGAATCTCTGGTTGCATAACAAGTGGCGTCTGTTGTTTCAAGACGGGCAGCCTTTTTCGCCGAAGCAGAAGCATCAGCCGCAATGTCGCGGGTGTTTCCCGCAGCCAGCAGTTTGTTCGTTGTCACCTGATTCCGCTGCATTGCGGCAATGGAATTTTCCAAAGATTCCTTAAAAAGCGGCGTTTCTTTGGTTTCTTTGGTGGTGATAGCCTCGGACATCGGCACAATGGCGGTTCCCAGTATCGCCATGCACAATGCCAGACACATCAGCATCTTCCTCGAGTCCATACTTCCTCCTTCAATTGTTTAAGGGTTATAAAACAGGGGCGACAGGTTTGTCCTCCACCCCATTGTCCCATAAAGTAAAGCGGGTTTGAAACCCGCTTTGCGGCGCGATTCGGAGTGCCGGAAATGAAATTTCAGCACGGAAAAAGCAGGCGGTTCAGCTTTGGAAATTCCGACATCATAATTTTCTATAATACACAATTTTTATAATAAACCTTACTTAAAAAACTAAAATATATTTTTTTATCAATTCAGTCAAGATATTTTTTGGATTTTGGATTTTAAGGATGCAAGAGCAAATTTGGGTAGCGGTGCAGAAGCGGATAATTTTGAGGTGTCATTCTGAGGCGAAACCCGTAGAGACGCAAAATTTTGCGTCTCTAAAAAATGACGGACCGAAACCCGTAGCCAAAAGGTGGGCAGCAAGCTGCCCACCCTACCCGAAATTGTTTAAGAATATTATTACTGCCCGGATATTTTTGCAAGATATTCAAACGCCGGCTGCAAGTCCTCTTCTTTATGGGGTTCGAGCGTCATCACCGGAAAAGCTTTTTTTCTCTTATTGAGATAATCAAAAAGCGGCGAAAAATTGATGCTTCCTTTGCCCGGCGCCAGATGCTCATCCTGCTTGCCGAAATTGTCATGCAGATGAACCTGCCCGATATACTCTCCGAGAGATTCCAGCCATTTTTCAAGGGGTGTGCGGCTGAAAACCGTCTGATGCCCGATGTCCATACACAGACCGACGCCGTATTCCTCAAGATTTTCAAACAGTATCCGCATATCCTCGGGTCCCCGTTCATAAACATTTTCCAGCATCAGCCCCGCGCCCGCGTCTTTTATATTTTTTCCCAGCCATTTCCATGTCTTCAAACTGTTTTCAATCCAGATTTCTCTTATGAAACTGTATCGTTTTGCCTCATAATTTGCATGGCAGACCACCGTTTTTGCCCTGAATACGGGCACCAGCCGGAGGACCTGCTCAAAACGGCGGCGGGTGGCTTCTCGGATGAGCGTGTCAGGCGAGCCGGGCGACATGTCTATAAAGGGCGCATGAAGCGTTACGCTCAAAGCGTTCTCATGAAGTTGCGCCGCGATATGTTGAAAATCAGATGATGAATACTCATCCAGCGAAAACGCGTCCAATCCGATTTCAGGATTCAGTTTGTTGCTGACAAATCTGTCGAGATGAGATTTGTAAAGCATGGCAAAGGGAATATTGACCTGAACATTTCCGGCATGTAATTTCTGCATAAATGATCTCCTGTTTTTGGGCTATTAGTTCATTCCTCATCATTGTCGCCGAGTCTGAAAATTGGTAGTGGTGTCGAACCCGGTGATTTTGAGGTGTCGAACCGGGTGATTTTGAGGTGTCATTCTGAGCGGAGCGAAGAATCTCATTTTTATAATACACTTATATAAAATACTTACTTACTCAGCTTTTAAAAAACAACCGGTCAAATTAAGGATTGCAAGCTGTTCCGCAAGCTCTGCCCATCTCACCTGCGCCGAACGTCATATTTGCATTCATGAAAGCATAACCGTCAATGCGGTAATTTGACTTCACTTCCAGCGAAACTGCGCCGGCAGCCTGCGTTTTGTTGAAATTCCTCATTTCTCTTTCCAGAACAAAAGCCCATACAAGCTTGCTGCCCATATCGGTCTTTTTGTAGGTTGCAACAGTGCCTTCACTGTCTTTCAGGGTCAGTTCGCAATATGCATCAGCCGGCAGTCTGGTGCCTCTGGCGCTGACGGCAATGCCTGTTACCCAGCCGCTGCTGCTTTCAAGACCCTGCAAAACATAGGGGAAGAAAACGCAGCCGGAATCTGAACTTTGTTCATTGCAGCAAACAATACCGACTGTACGGACACATTCGCACAGAATGGGCGGCCCGCAATCCGCACAAAGGCCGCTAACAGCTCTGCCCCACAGAAGGGTGGTTCTGACCTGGATTGCATCACCGGCTTTTGCCGTACCGTCAAGACGCATCGCAGGAATGTCTATCCAAAGCATACATCTTCCGGCATCTGCTGATGTAACGGTGTAATCGGTTGCTATATCCGATTCGATAACTTTTACCTGATTTGCAGCCGGAATAGTGGTGAAGCAGTCGCCTGCCTTATTGTCAGCGCCTGCATAAGTGCTGCCGTCACCCAGAGGGCTTCTTTCATATCTGGTATTCCGGACATATTTGCCCTTGGAAGTAAAAGTCTGGATGCTGCTCAGATAATAACGAACTCTGCCGAAGTTTTTTGGCTACGTTTTATCAGAACACAGATTTGAGCAGAAGTCCAGTTTTTGGGATAAATATTAAACTTTACAGTTGCGTTGCCATCAGCATCATAGGCATTCGGATCATAAGCCCAGTAAACGCCCTGAGTCAGAATTTCCATCTGAAGCCCGATCGTTGTGCCAACCTTTGTATTACAGGATTCGGGACATGAACAGATATTGAAAACCACTTTACAGTTTCTGTCAGAAGCATCAGCCGTGCAATATCCGTAATCTCCCGTGATAACGCCGTTTACGCCGTTATCATAATCAAACGGACAGGTTGTGCCGGTCTGGGTAATCACAGCACCCTGAACACCGGTACTTGTAGTAATTGTGGGGCAAGGCACATTTTTAACAGGACATTTGCAGTTAAGACATTCATTTACCTGAAAGTAGTTGTCTGCCTGCTTCCCGATTAGTGTCGGATAGAATCCATCGCTTGTGGGATCCGGAAAGGTCGAAGCAGCACCGGCTGTCATAGCAAAAACAAAAACAGCTACCGTCAAGAGACCGATTACTTTTTTACTCATCATTCTTCATCTCCTGATTTTAGATCATCAACAAATTTTCAGTAGTCATGCAAAAGCGGTGATTTATTTTTTAATCATATTGTTATACTGATATTGTTCCGTTGCCGTTGCATCGCTTTTATTTTTATGTAAAATCAGCCGTTGCTGTTCAATCCGTTTTCGCAACTCACGGACGAAATTTTCAGGATATTCTTTCTGATACTGCTGTTCTTTATCCCGCTGATTCACCAGTTCCATATACTTTTCCATCTGCTCATGGTTTGAAAGATAATAAAGAATTGTAGCATGAATTTTTTCAAGGGAAAGCGTGGGATACTGAATGATGATTTCTTCAGGCGACGCCCCCTGAAGATAGTCTCTCAGAACGGTCTCAATGTTTATCCGTGTGCCTGCAATGCGGATAAGGTCTTTATCAATAAAATTGAAATAGGTTTCTATTTGCATAACAAGCCTGTAATACAGAGAAATTTGGTATGAGGCAATATCAGTGACATACTGATCCGATTTTGCTTTTTTTGCCGCAGACGCACACAGACATACACAGACAGATATCTGAAAGCGGAATACGGCATGTATGCAGAAAATATGCCGTAAAAAAACAAAATTGGATTACTATATAACAAAAAGAGCAAAAAAGTAAAACGCTGCATCAGCTTTGATTAAAAATCAGGGGAAAGAAGAAAAAGAGGGAAGCGACTTGGAGGCGGCATCCGGATTTGAACCGGAGAATAGCGGTTTTGCAGACCGCTGCCTTACCACTTGGCTATGCCGCCAAAAAAAATGGAGCGGGAAACGGGATTTGAACCCGCGACTTCAACCTTGGCAAGGTTGCACTCTACCACTGAGTTACTCCCGCTCATCAGTAAAAATGCTTTATATAGGTTTACGCTGCGCTTGTCAACAAAAAAATGAAATTATTTTTGAAGCAGATTTCTGAACTTTATAAAATAGTCCGCGCCCGACCATATCGTTAAGACCAATGCGCCCCAGAGAAAGAACATGCCGACAGCATGAAAGTTGATGTCGAAATAGGGATAATGCAGCAAAAGCGGAATGATAGCGGCAATCTGAAAGCCGGTTTTGTATTTTCCCAGAAAAGACGCGGATACATCTTTTCCGCCTTCGGCAATGATCCCCCGCAAGCCGGTGACGGCCATTTCCCTGCCGACGATGATGCACACGATCCAGCCCGGAATCCAGCCGCAGGAAACCAGCATAATCAGCGTCGAGGATACCAGCAGTTTATCTGCAAGGGGGTCCATCGCTTTCCCGAAATTGGATGTAAGTCCCCGTGTTCTTGCAAAATAACCGTCCAAATAATCTGTAATCGCCGCCGCGCTGAACAGAATCGCAGCCAGAAAGGTAGAAAGTTTGGTGGTCGGAAATAAAAGCAGCATCACAATTCCCGGCGCAGCGGCAATCCGAAACAGGGTCAATGTATTGGGATGACTCAGAATTTTTCTGATGTTTCCGTCCATTCTTTTTTTATAATCTTTCCGATCCGGTAGGGTGGGCATGAAATGCCCACCGATGTTTTTTTTGCACAGACCGATGAAATTACTGACGGTGGCGGGCATTTCATGCCCGCCCTACTCCTGCGCTTTTTCTCTGTTTCTGCCATTCCGAACAGAGTTCCTGTCATTTCGACGAACGAAGTGAGGAGAAATCTTTCGTATAAAAGGCAAGATTTCTCGCTCCGCTCGAAATGACAGGGGCAACATCGAAATGATAGAAAGCACAGCTCGGTCCATAACGGCGGGCATTTCATGCCCGCCCTACTTCTGCGCCTTTTTCCAATCGTCCAAAAATGCCTTGATGCCCTTGTCCGTCAAAGGATGCGCCGCTAATTTGGCAAGCACATTGAAAGGAATCGTGGCGATATGCGCGCCCATCATCGCTGAATTGAGAACATGCAGGGGATTGCGGACGCTTGCCACAATGATTTCGGTCTCATATCCGTAGTTGGCGTAAATATTGATAATCTGCTCCACCAATCCCAGCCCGTCCTGAGAAACGTCATCCAATCTGCCCACAAAAGGACTCACGTAAGTTGCCCCGGCTTTTGCCGCCATCAGCGCCTGAAGCGGCGAAAACACAAGCGTCACATTGGTTTTAATGCCTTCTTCCGTGAGCTGGCGGGTGGCTTTCAGACCGTCAACGGTCATGGGAATTTTCACCACGATATTGTCATGAATTTCAGCCAGATGCCTCGCTTCTTTCACCATTCCCGCAGTATCTAAAGCAATGACTTCCGCGCTGATGGGACCGTCCACAATCTCGCAGATTTCTTTGATAATATCTTCAAACTTGCCGCCTTCTTTGGCGATAAGCGAAGGATTGGTGGTTACGCCGTCAACCATGCCCATGCTGCTGGCTTCTTTGATTTCCGCGATGTTGGCTGTATCTATAAAAAATTTCATTAAAACAAATTCCTCCTGTTGGTTGGCTCTTGATCTCGTTCCCACGCTCCGCGTGGGAATGCAGCCCGGACGCTCCGCGTCCGCCCCGGCAGTAAAACGGCCCGGGCTGAGACAGATTAACCCGTTTAAGGTGTGAAACGAGTTGAAAACTCGTTCTACGAGGGCTTTTAGCTGTTCGCTGTTTTTTCTGAACGTGATGCGATGAATTTATCTCTGCATTCGACGGAGCAAAAATAAAATGTTTCTCCCCCCACTGTCAGCGATACGCCTTCCCGCTTGGGAAAATACACTTCGCAGATCGGGTCTTTGACCATGATGTCGTCAATTTCCGTTCTGCGTCCGCCTGAAACTGTATTTGCCGAAAAAATTTTTTTCAGCACATAAGATTTCAGACCTTTCCAGCCGAAATACAATACAGCGATAAATATTAATAATTTAAACAAACCGGAACAATCCTTTGCTCATCATCTTTTATATGATTCAATAAAAACTGCATGTCTCTCTGCAACACCGGATGAACGAGCGTCGGGTCTATATCGCAAATCGGCTGCAAAACAAAACGTCTCCGGTGCATTCGGGGATGCGGCACAGACAGACCCGCATCATTCAAAATGATATTGTCGTACAGAAGAATGTCCATGTCCAGCACCCGGGGACCGAATCTGACGGTTTCTGTACGCCCGGCTTGCAATTCCACAGATTTCAATTTATGCAGCAGAGCAAGGGGGGCAAGTCCGGTGGTGATTTTTATCACAGCATTCACAAACCAGTCCTGATCCATATAATCCACCGGCTCTGTCATGTAAAATTTGGACTGAGCCTGTAACACGCAGTCGCCCGAATCGGTGAGCGCGGCAATTCCTTTTTGACAGTTTGAAAGCTTCTCTCCGATATTCGAGCCTGAAGAAATATAGGCAGTATGCTGTACCGCATTGTTATTGTTCATATTTTATTCTTTTCCCCTTTGTAACGGGAAACTGAGGGGGATTTCAGATGGTTGTAGTTAAAATCCCCCCTGCCCCCCTTTAAAAAAGGGGGAATAAAATCTGTCGGCGATTTCACGTTAATTGCAGGCATCTTCCCGGAGTTCGCCTTTGAAGATAATGCGGGCATCTCCTTCAAGACAGACATCATAAAAATGTCCCTGTTTTTCTTTGTAATGCACGGTCAGGATGCCGCCGCTTCGGGTAATGATGCGGGTCGGGGAACATGCCTTTTTTTTATGTGCCATGACAATAGCGACAGCCACACAGCCCGTGCCGCAGGCAAGGGTTTCATCCTCAACGCCCCGCTCATAGCTTCGATTCAGCAAAACGCCGTCTTTTCGGAGAGATACAAAATTGACATTGGTTCCCGCAGGCGCAAAAGCCTGATGAAAACGGATTTCTCTGCCGACACTGACCACTTCCGCGCCTTCAACGTCCTCTGTTTCAATCACCGCATGGGGAACGCCGGTGTTGACGCTGCTGACAGACACAAAGCCTTTTTCCAGTTCAATCTTTTCGTCTGTGCGGAGATCGGCGGGGTCTGTCATTTTTATTTTTACGCTGTCGTGAATCAGTTCTGCGGAAATGATTCCCGCATCGGTTTCAAATGACATTTCCGGGCCTGCGATGCCGTACAGATAGGCAAAGCGTGCGGCGCAGCGTGCGCCGTTTCCGCACATTTCGGCTCTGCTGCCGTCGGAATTGAAAAAACGCCATCTGAAATCCGCTGTGTCGGAATTTTCAATCAGAATGAGACCGTCTGCGCCCACCGACATTTTTCTGCGGCAGATTTTTGACACAAATCCGGACAAATCTGTATCAGCGACAACATTTGTCCGATTGTCAATGATGATAAAATCATTTCCGCATCCGCTGAACTTATAAAATGTAATACGTGACATTTTTTTTTCAACTCGATTAAGGTAAAAGAAAAGAAATAAAAAGCAAAGAGCGCAAAGAAAAAGCAGAGACAGCAAGGCTGTCAGGGCTGTTTCTGTTGCGTCCTTTGCGCCAATTTTATTAAAAACGGCATTGTGTTGTGTTTCAAAACATGGGTTTGACTATAATCTCTGAGTTTCTCCCTTTTGTAAAGGAGGATTAAGGGGGATTTTGATTTCATCTGAACATCAGACTTTTTTCGGAAATGAAAAAGGTTCTCGCAAAGCACGCGGAGAGCGCAAAGAAATGTAATACCGAATCTCTATTGTAATAATGCAAATAATCTGTATTGCAATAATGTA